>JAISJJ010000031.1 GCA_031261585.1 Oscillospiraceae bacterium | reverse complement strand
GCATGCACTCGCGACAGCACCGCCAGCGGGCGACGGCGTGTAGCATAATCGCGCTTTCATAGCACGTCGGGATTCAAAGTGTTATGTAAAAATTCAGGCGTTTTTTTCACTATCGCATCAGATTCGGAGCGATAGTTAAAAAACAGGTATCAAATTTGCAATGTGAAAGGGACGAAAATGACACAAACAATAATCGAAATCAGCGGCGTTATAGTCGCAATTCTCGCAGTTCTGGCGGCGGCGTACAAGCTCGTCGCACCACTTCTCGCGGCTAAAACCAAAAATCAGGAGTGGCAGACCGCGAGCGATAAAATCAACGGATTCGTACTTGCCGCCGAGCAGATTCAAGGCGCACTGAAACTTGATGGTGTTGGTAAAAAGGCGTATGTGCTCGACCTCGCCGAAAAATCAGGGCTGAAAATCACCGCCGACGAGTTGGACGCGCTGATAGAATCGGCGGTTAAAGTGCTGGATTTTTAGCTGACAAGTCGCTGAATAGTTGCTCTTGTCAAAGCCCTCTCGGAACTTAATCCGAGAGGGCTTTTTTTGTTTTGAAAAATAATCCGTATTTCAGACAAAAAACCACTTGACAAACCCTATTAAATATGGTATAATATCGTTAGTGGTAAGGAGGTAGACATGAACCGTGAATTCGTAATGACTTCAGAGTTTGATAAGCAATGGGGTGTGCTTGGTTTTGTTGATTCGGATTTGTACCGATTGCAGCGCGAGATTCTCGAAAACCCCAAGGTAGGCGCAGTCATTCGAGGTGCCGGACGTCTGCGGAAAATGAGGTTCGCGCCCGAGGGTCACGGAAAAAGCGGCGGCTCGCGCGTTCTATACGTTGACTTTGTTGTCCAAGAGACCGTTTACCTTATCACAGCATACGCTAAGAGCAAAAAAGAGAACCTAACCAATGAGCAACGCAACAGCCTTAAAGTGCTTGTTGACGCGCTCGAAAAATCATTATGAGGAGGAGTCGCAATGAGCGATGTATATGACAGCATATCCCAAGGGTTGCGCGAGGCACTTGACCACGCACAAGGAAAGCGCACACTACGCACCGCGCGGCTTTCGACCGTCGCCCCTCCGCGCGAATTCAAAGCAGAAGAGATCAAAAGTATCCGCAATACACTCGGCATGACACAGGCGTTCTTTGCCGACTTCATGGGAGTATCCCCGAAAACCGTCGAGGCGTGGGAATCTGGACGGAATATTCCCGAGGGTCCCGCTCGGCGAATCCTGTCTGTTGTGCAGGTTGATCCGGCGTTCCCCGAGCGTTACCACATCTTAGAGCCGCGCCAAGTTCAAGACTGACGAGCTTCGATAAGCAATAAGCACCACCGCCCGACGGCGTTATCTGTCGGGCGGTTTTTTTGTTGGCATGGCGCAAAAATAAAATGAATAAATTTCATAAAAACACTTGACAAATGAGCAATTATCATATATAATATGAGCATAGAACAATTCAAGGAGGGCGAACACAATGACAGAAACCAATATTAAGCCGATGACAGGCGCAAATGTAACGGCTCACAAAGGCACGATGTCCGTTGGGACGATGTTTATCTCCGAAACTTTCAGAGATGGCAAAATCGCGAAAGTCAACGAAAAGTCTATACGGATACGCTTTGAGAATGAGCGACGCACAGTCAACGGCAAGGTGCAGAGTGAACTCCAGCTTAGCACTGAGGCGACATTCTCGTTTTGGAAATACAGCAGCGACAGAAACGCGATTTACAAGAATGCCGAACACGGAATCGTTACACTATAATGAAAAGAGAAATTACAATGAACAAACAGTACGTCAAAAACAACGCCGCGAAACTCGTGGCACTGCTCGCGGACTACGACGCAATCAAGCGCGCCGACGGATTGTGGCTCGACGGTATCAACCGCGACTTCGCGCAGGGCGTGACGCTGACGGAGTACGACAACCGCGCGAAATTCGCCAGCATATGGACAAAGGACTTTGCAAAGCTGGACAATGACACATACGGCTATGTCGACATTCCCGAGGACGAGCAGCGATACACGACTTGCACCATGAACGGCGCGGAGTGGCTCCCGACCGAGAACGCGAAAGCCGAGAAGCTGCTGAAAGCCGTCGCGAACGACGAAGCACTTTTTACAGCAATCAAAACCGCCGATATGCGCTACGATGGGCGCATACAATGGACGGTTGACACCTGCATAATTCCGATGGACTTTGACGAGATGCGCGACGGTCACTACACCGAAAGCATAATCACGCTGAACCCGACGACGGGCAGAATTTCTGAAACGAAGCCCCAGCATTACTCGCGGAGTGTGCTGGTTGCGCTCAACATAGATTAACAACAAAAAAAGCCGAGCAGGGGTGGCTATTCCCCCGCTAAACTGAAAGGGGTACATCACAATGAAAGCATATACAGCAGAGCAGGAACGCGCGGATATACTCCGCAAAATCATCGCAGCGGCGAACGCCGACGGCGTTATCACGGACGAACGCCACGCCGCGAACATCGACGACGCAGACTGGAAAATGCACCATCTAACCAAAGACTTGATTTTCGAGGGCGCAGCACATTTCAACGCATACGACGAAACGCCCGAAAACGTGATTTTCCTTGCCTATTGCCGCAAATACGCGCCGCACCACGTCGGACGGTACATCAATGACATTCAGCCGCTCGCGGCAATGGTGGACTACGCGACAACGCAGGGTGTTGAGGACTGGGAAGCGGTTCAAGCCGCAGGACGGAGGGCGGCGCGTGAAACCCCCTCCAAAAACGATCGGAGGTACTTGATATGAAACAGCAAATAGAAAATGCCACTTGGCAACTTCTTGACGAAAAGGCTCGCGAGGACGTACTGACTTCGCTGTTTATGTACCCATACTGCAACGTGATATTCGAGTACGGGCGGTGGAACGTAAGCCCTCATGAGTGCTTGAAAGCAAGCTACGGGGCTGACCGCAAGCACTACGGGCGCATTTACGCCCACGAAATTTACACCGATTACGAACTCGAGGCAAACCTCGCGGAACTGAACAAATCGGTGTGGTATTGAGGAGGGTGACAATGACAGCGAGAACGGAACCGGAGCAGTACCTCGGGTTCAGGCTCGACGCGAACCTTCAACAGAGCATTTGCGAGATGGACGGAATCCACGGTTTAGAGTACCGCACGAACGGCAACGCACGCTACACAGGGACGCACGACCTGTCCTATGTAACGGTTGACGATTACAACGAGTTTGTAAGGCAAATTACAACTTAAGCGAAGTTAAACAACAAATCAACAAGAGGACTGACAATGGAAAAGACGAGACGCGAGATTTTCCCCGACAGCATAGACATCTCAAAGACCGCCGTGTATGCAGCGCAGTGGACGGGCAAGACCGCAAGTATCAATGCCCCGCACCAGATCATCGGCGACGACCTTTGCACGGGCGATGTCGTAAAGATGACCGATCACGGCGGCATGACCGGTACCGGACGCTTTGACGGCGAGCGGGCGGACGTGTACTGTGTCGTCGGAGATATAGCCCAAACATACAAGCCTTATATAGCGGCAGACGGTCACGAGGTGCGGCTGACCGTCGCAGCAGTCGCGGACACTACCAGCACGGTAAAAATCCACTTTGGCTCGCCTTTTGAAAGAGTCCGCCCAAGTGACATACACGACTTCGACTAATCACAGAATAACCGCCTGACGAGTCGCTGAAAATTGCGACGAAACGCCGAAAGGCGTCGCGGTGAATACCGACAAATTATAACAGGCGCGAAGAAACGCTTGATTCACGGAATTGGAGGATAGCACAATGAAGCTCGCACACGACTCAATCGAAATCGACGGCAACCGCTTTTGCGGACGTTGGTATCCGCACCACAACAAATCGGTCAGGTTTGTCGTTAAGAACCCCTCGCAACGCGCTGAAATCGCATTACGCAACGTGGACGGGTTTAGCTTGAACCACGTCGGCTGGGCTACCGTCACGTTCGCGCCCGATTCAGAGATGTACATCGAAGCGTCGTTCGCCTATTGCGAGCAAGAGCGGCTCGTCCTCGAACGCAATATCGCTTACTGGGCGGGTAAAGAGGAGGCAAGAGACAGCAACATTCGTTACGCTCGCGAGGACGCGGCAATGTACCGCTACAATTAAGGAGGACACATCAATGCCGATCATATTGTATTCAGCAACGACAACGCGCGGCACCGTCGTCACCCTGTACGATGATGGTTACATTACCTTGAATGGAGGCAAATCCAAGACGCTTGCTCCCTACACGGTAGAGCTGTCGTCACGTCACCGTGAAGTGTGCATACAGCAAGGCATCGACCCCGAGACGTGCGCGTCGCTTGGCGCGTCGATCATAATCGAACGCGACATCGCTGAACAAATCGTCTCCGTATATGCCGCACACCGTGACACGATAGACCCGCGGAAGGTGATTGACGGTTATGCGGAACTGTCAGACGCAATCGACCGCAACCACGAAATCCGCCGAAAGTTCGACCGCGACATGGACAGCGAATCCCGAAGTAGCTTTGCGTCGTTGTCTGGTACGATTGACACTAACGAGCTGAAAGCAAAATATCCGCGAGCTGCCGCCTACATCAAAGCCGAGAACATGTCCTACAAGACTAACGATGCTGCGGCAACTGCGGGAAGTCGCGCTATGAAGCGCATAATAAAAGGCGAAGATCACGAAACCGTAATCTCCGAAATGGACGCGGAGTGGTTATCGTATTGCGACGAAGCAATGAAATTTAATTAAAGGAGTCTACCTACCATGATGTATGCAATCACGCGGTTTTATGATGACGGAACCGCAAAAGCGAAACTCACGAACTCCGACGAGTACGATGAGTGCTTCCGCGACGGATACGACCAGTACGTTGACGAAATCGGCTACGGCGAAAACTATGGCACCCTCGACGCTTGGCTCGATGACAACGAGATTGACGATGTTGACGCAAGAACCGAAATTGCCCTCACCGCTGATTCTGGTCTGTGGTGTGACATATCCCGATTTTGTTAACCGAAACGCTCCTCATGGAGCGTCTGCCGAGAACGACCACTCGGCACTGATGAGGTAGGTCACGGAAAGGAGACTCTATGATTGTCGACACCCGCAATGCTCCGGCAGACGGCGTTTATTGCATCTTTTGTAAGCATCTCGGTAAGCGCGGCTGGAATGACCCTGATATTTTTGGTTGCGCACACCCTCAAAAAATATGGCTGATGCAGAAACTTCTACCGGAAATATCGTCTTGCCGTTTGTTTACCCCAAGCGAAACACCCGCCGTCGAGGGGACGACGAGCGACACGGGGTTCAAGGGAACCGACTTCTGCGACGAATATTGTCCGTTCTGCGAAAGCGAAGCGTTCAACATTCCGACCGACCGCGTGAGCCTTTGCCCAAATTGCGGAGCAGAGCTGTTTCCGTGCTCTGCGTGTGATGATCGTGATCGCGGCGGTTGCAGTTGGTCGGAGATTGACATGCGTTGCCGCCACTTCTCGCACACCGAAGAGTTCAAAGCTCGACACACATCGGAGGAATAAGCGATATGAGCAAAGCAGAACTACTCGAAAAGCTCCGCAAGATACAAGCCCTCGCCGAACGCGGAGAACTCGGCGAAAAAGAAAACGCCACCACACTTCTCGCGCGGTTGATGCGGGAACACGGAATTTCTGAGCACGAAATCGACTCCGACTCTGTTGACCTCGTGTGGTTCGGCTATTCGACAAAATTTGAGGAGCGATTGTTGAGCCAAACCATCTACATGGTTATGGGCGAAGTACCCGAGTTCAAAGTCGACACGCTTCGCGGAAAGTCTAAGAAAAGCGGCGTGAAATGCACCTTTGCGCAACGTCTCGAAATCGAGGTTGCATATAACGTGTACCGCGCCGCTTTCAAAGAAGATTTGGAGATATTATTCCGAGCATTTGTCTCCAAGAACAACATCTACCCGCCGCCCGAACTTTCCAACACGACCCACGCCATCACGCCGCTCGACGGTGACGATCGTGATAAAATGATCGCAATGGCGCGAGGCATCGACAAAAGTGAGATTCGGAAACTGATAGAAGGAGGTGAATAGCAATTGCATACATACGCAAAACTCGTGACATTTAGCGGTTTTACTGCGATTACGGTCACGGCTACGACTTCTGAGCTACGGCTCCTCGCGTCGTGGAGCGGCTTCGCTCCACAACGGCGAAGCTAACCTTAGCAAGGAAAAGCTATGGCATAGCAAGGAACTGCATATCTCCGCAGAGACAAAGCACAGTATCGCTGCGCGACGGAAGGGCAACTCACAGCAATCAACAGCAAAGGTGCAGCTAAGCATTACACGGCGACCACCAAAGACCAAAACATGAAAGGATTATCATAATGAAAGAACTCAAAGTACGCCTAACTCTCGTCGAGGGGCTGCTCGGGACAAGCCCCGGCAACGAGGAGGTTTTCCGTGATTACATCGCGTCAAAAGCACCTGATGCCGCTACCACAGAGGACGAGGTCTCCGCTCTCGGCGCAGACGCGGTTGTCGAGAAAAGTATGACCGTTTTCCCGCGCATGGGTGACGGCACCCCGTTTTTCTACGATTATCAGATCAAAGGGTTTGTGAAAGATTCGTGCGGATCACTCCGCAAGGTTACGGGTTCCGAATCAAGCAAAATCACGGCGTACAAAAAGGTAATCGACGGCTTGATTTTCGTCACCCCACGCCAGATACCGATTCAATTTGTCGGCAACATCGGCGTTTGCCAACGTCCGCTTCGCGCGCAGACTGCGCAGGGCGAACGTATCGCGCTTGCAATCAGCGAGGAAATACCCGCTGGCGCGACGCTCGAATTTACAATCAAGTGTCTTTCCGACGCGCACGAAAAAGCAGTGCGCGAGTGGTTGGACTACGGCGCATTGCGCGGATTGGGTCAATGGCGAAACAGTGGGAAAGGGCGGGTCGTGTGGGAGGAAGTCGCGTAGCAACGGAATAGCTCGGCCGCGAATTGCAATGCAAAGGAAGCGCAACGCGGGGAAAGGCATATCGATGCGATGGCTATGAATTGCTTATAACGGCAATGGCAAATCAAAGCTGAACACAGCAGCGGAGAAGCGTAACCGTGCAATGGTAAGGCGGTGAATAGCAAGGCAACGCTAAGGCGAAGCACGACAAATCGTAGTGTAGCGACGGCAAAGCAAAGCGTGGAAGTGCAAAGGAAAGGCTATGCTGAGATGTGTATAGTAATGAAATGGCATTGAATCGAACAGCTTAGCACAGTGAGGGCAAAGCAGTGAACACACCGTGATGAATTGCAACGGCAAGGCAACTCATTGCACTGCAGAGGTATTGAATTGCGCGGCATTAGCATTCCGACGGATCGTCGTAGACGCGTAGGCAGTCCTCTCAAAAACGATAACTGCGTGATAATTATCACGCAGTTATCGTTTGCCACCGTTTTATCCACTACAAATCGTTGCAAATTGTTGCATATTATTGCATTGCCCGTTCGGTTTTACTGATCTCGTTTCCGTGTTTCTCTTGCAAATGCAATGTTTTCAGTTGGCAGCGGGAGAAGGATTCGAACCCTCACAAACAGAGTCAGAGTCTGTCGTGCTACCTTTACACAATCCCGCTGTATTACACGCCCGCGACGTCGAATCCGACCGAGAAAACTTCCCGCCGATTCGCACGTATTCCCGAGCGCAAATTATATTACACCATCGCGGCGCGTTTGTCAAGCGAAAATTTGCGGCGCGGTACATTTTCGGCGCGGCGAGGTGCCTGCGCGCGCACCTGCGCAGAGCGGTGTCACCGCATCGCACGGTTACCGCATTTACTTTTTTCCGCGTTACAACCCCCGCCATTGCGCAAAATCAAAAAGGGTGCTATAATACTAAAAACGCTCACAAAAACGCTTTAAGGAGTACCGCACATGAAGTTATACATGAAGCAGAAGGTCTTTTCGTGGAAAGACAAATTCTTCGTCAAGGACGAGGGCGAAACCGACCGCTACTACGTCGAGGGCGAGGTGTTCACGCTCGGCAAAAAGCTGCACGTCTATGACGCGGAGCAGCGCGAGGTCGCGTTCATTCGCCAAAAAGTCTGGTCGTTCCTGCCGCGGTACTACATCGAGATCGGCGGTGAGACCATCGAGATCGTCAAGGAATTTACGCTGTTGAAACCGCGTTTCCGATTTGAGGGTCTGCCGTGGACGATGCAGGGGGATTTTTGGGCGCACGAGTACACGATGCTCGACGGCGAGCGCGTCGTCATGCAGCTGTCGAAAAAGTGGCTGACGTGGGGCGACACATACGAACTGGACATCGCGGACGGGGGCGACGAACTGCTGTGCCTGTGCGTCGCGCTGACGGTGGACTGCGTACTCGCCGACCAGTCCGCGTCGGCTTCCGCGTCGAGCTGAGATAACCCGCACATCTGAAAAATTACAGGAAATTCAGGAGGTCACACCATGCAGTACAGACTTGACGAGCGCACGGGCAACAAATTGTCGGTTCTCGGTCTCGGGTGTATGCGTTTTCCGCGCGGTGTCGGCGGTATCGACATCAAAAAAGCGGAGCAGATCATCATGCGCGCGATTGACGCGGGCGTGAACTACTTCGACACGGCGTACCTGTACGCGGGTTCCGAGGCGGCACTCGGCACGGTGCTGTCGCGCAACAACGCGCGCGGCAGGGTACATATCGCGACGAAACTACCCATCGCAAGCTGCCGCGGCAACGCGGATTTCGACAAGTTTCTGAACGCTCAACTCACCGCGCTGAACACGGACTACGTCAACTACTACCTCATGCACAACATCAACAGCACGGCGCAGTGGGACGAACTGTGCGGTTGGGGCATACGCGAGTGGATCGCCGCGCAAAAAGCGGCGGGCAAAATCCGTCAGGTCGGCTTCTCGTTCCACGGCGCGCGCGGCGAGTTCGTGAAGCTGCTCGACGCGTACGACTGGGATTTCTGCCAGATTCAGTACAATTACTCGAACGAGAACTATCAGGCGGGTGCCGAGGGGCTGAAAAAAGCGGCGGCGAAGCACATACCCGTGATCATCATGGAACCGCTGCTCGGCGGCAAGCTCGTGAACGGTCTCGCGCCCGCCGCGGTGGACGTGTTCCGCAAAACAGCACCCGACCGCTCCCCCGCCGCGTGGGGTCTGCGCTGGCTGTGGAACCAGCCCGAAGTCACCGTCGTGCTGTCGGGCATGAACGACCCCGCGCAGCTCGCCGACAACGCCGCAACCGCAGAAACCGCGCTCCCCGGGTGCGTCACCGACGAGGAAAAGCGCGCGTACGACAGGGTTATCGAGATTTTCAAGTCCACCGACAAGGTGCCGTGTACGGGTTGCGCGTACTGTATGCCGTGTCCGCAGGGGGTCAATATCCCCGCGTGTTTCGCGAGCTACAATGCGTCGTACACGCACGGGCGCATCACGTCGCTCGCGATGTACGTCACGAGTACCGCCGCGAACCGCGACGGCAGGGCGCGCGCGTCAAACTGCGTAAAATGCGGCAAATGCGAGCAACACTGCCCGCAAAAAATCGAGATACGCCGACAACTCGCCGACGCGACACGCCGCATGGAACCGTTCTACTTCAATTTCGCGCTGAAAGTCCTGCGCGCGGTGTCGAAGTAGGGGTTATCGGGAATCGCGGATCAGCAACGGCGGGCGATTGATAATCGCCCCTACGACCACGGCTACCGCATTTACTTTTCAATCTTTTCAATTCGTCATTGCGAGCCGCGCGAAGCAATCCAGAACCCCGCAACCTCGTCCAAGCTCGCGTCTTGCGAGGGTTTGGACGAAGAAACGGGGACTGGATTGCTTCGTGCGCTCGCAATGACGATGTTTTTTGATTTGCGAAAAGTAAATGCGGCAACCGCACCCCTACGACACCGCCCCCGCAACTCCCGTCCAACTCTGCCCCCTTTCGGAAAGGGGGTGCCGACCGCAGTCGGCGGGGGTTTGTCCCTCGTCCAACCCCCGTCAATATCCGTTATCCGTTATCTGTTATCTGTTACCTGTCACCCTATCCACACTATCTTGTCATAATAGCTCGGCAGGTCTATCGCGCGCGCGTACTCCCGCGGGGTTACGGACGCGAACTCCTTAAATTCCTTGATAAAATGCGACTGGTCGTAGTACCCCGAGTCGACGGCGAGGTCGGTCATGCGACACTCGCGGTGTTCGTTCAGATGCCCGATCAGCGACTGAAAGCGAATAAATTTCGAGAACGCTTTCGGCGAAAGCCCCAGTCTGTCGCTGAACACGCGGTTTATGTACCGCGCGGAGTACTGCGTGTCGCGCTCCAACTCCGAGACGCGCATGGTGCCGCCGTGCGCGACGACGTCCGCTATCATCATGTGCAGCAGGTCGTCGGCGTTCCACTGACCGCCGATAAAACGCTGCATCAAGTCGATGCGCTCGGCGAAACCGTGTGCGCACGCGACGCGCTCCAACAGTTCGCCGCCGCCCTCAAATTCTGTGAGCGACACGCTGCTGTCGATCAACTCTGGGATTGACACGTCGAGCCGTTTCGGCAGATACCCCGGCAGGAACCGCACGCCGAAATAGTCCGCGCCGCTCAAAAAATCGAGCCGCAAACTGTGCGTCACGGAACCGTAGACACGCCCGTCCGCCGCGCCGTCGCGTATCGCGAACAGGATGTCGACGCAACCGTCAGGCACGGCGATAGCGGAGTCTCTGCCCTCCGCGTCCGCGTTGAACGTGTAAAAATGCACGATCGGGGATTTCGGATCCTGCATCTTATAGTATCTGCTCGTTTTTATGAGGAAAAACGGCTGCACGGGTCTTGTCGCTGACATACTTCCACCACTTAATACGCAAAATAAACAAGGGGGCGCACCGAATCGGTGTGCTCCCTTGCACGATCACATACTACCACACTCCGCGCGCCGTGTCAACAGGAAAATTGTGCGGAAATCACGCGAATTACAATATACTTTTTATCGCCGACGCGACCGATTCCGCGATGTCGCGGGCGAGAGCGTCCGTACCCGCCTCTACCGTCACGCGCACCAACGCCTCCGTACCCGACGGGCGCGCGAACACACGCCCCGCGCCGCCCAGTGTCGTCTCCGCCGCCGCAATCGCGTCGCGCAGCGCGTCGGATTCCATGACGCGGCGTTTGTCGTCGTTGGCGACGGCGACGTTGACAATTATCTGCGGATATCTCGGGAACGTGACCGCAAGTTCCGACGCGCGCTTGCCTGAGCGCGCCATCACGCCGAGGAATTTCAGCGCGGTGAGTTCGCCGTCTCCCGTCGTCGCGTCGCGCAGAAAAATCGTGTGACCCGAGGTCTCGCCGCCGATAATCGCGCCCGATTTCAGCATCTGTTCAAGAACGGCGCGGTCGCCCACGTCGGCGGTGAGCAGCGTGATGCCGTAGTTCGCGGCAAACTCGCGGAACCCCGAATTTGTCATAACGGTGCCGACGACGGTGTCCGCGTCCAAATCGCCGCGCTCCTTGAAATCGCGCGCGCATATCGCGAGAATCACGTCGCCGTCTATCACGTCGCCGTTGTCGTCGATGATGAGCATACGATCAGCGTCGCCGTCGAACGCGAAACCGATGTCGTAGTTGCCGTCGCGGACGGTCTTGCGCAACGGTTCGAGCTGCGTCGACCCACATTCCGCGTTGATGTTCACGCCGTTCGGATCGTCGAACAGCACCGTCGCGTCCACGCCGAGCCGCGCGAACAACACGCGCGCCGTGCGTGACGCTGCACCGTTCGCGCAGTCCACCGCGATGCGCACACCGAACGGAATTTCCTCCGACAGCGACAGCAGATAGTCGATGTAGTCGCGCTCTCCCTCGTGTTCCTCGCGTGAGATGCGCCCGACGGAATCGTGCGTTTTCGCCTGTTTTTGCAACTCGTCGGGCGTGTCGATCAGCCGCTCGATCTCGGTTTCGAGCGCGTCGGGCAGCTTGAAACCGTTGCGGTTGAAGATTTTTATGCCGTTATGCTCGTACGCGTTGTGCGACGCTGAGATGACGAACCCCAGATCCGCCTGTTTATAGCGCGTGAGGTACGCGACGGCGGGCGTCGGCAACACGCCGACCTGTATCACGTCAGCACCGCCCGCGCACAACCCCGCCGAGAGCGCGGATTCGAGCATGTCGCCCGATATGCGCGTGTCCTTGCCGATTACGGCGACAGGACGCCTGCCCGTAGCATCGGCGACGGCGACAGCCGCCGCGAATCCCGCGCGACACGCGAGTATTGCCGACAGCGGCGCGTTAGCCACCCCGCGTATGCCGTCTGTTCCGAAGTATTTACCCATATATAACCCTTTCGGAGTGCTTGAAATGTAGACCTTTTGTGTTGCTTGCATTGATTCTCTGCGTTTTGCTGCCGCCCTGCGGTGCTCGTCAATGCCTTGGTTCTCGCGCACATGTTTCGGTTTCGCGTGTAGGGGCGATTATTAATCGCCCGTGCGCATTGTCAGACATTCGGCAAATCGCATAATTGTGCGCGGGCGATTGATAATCGCCCCTACATACGCCCCGCAACCCTCGTCCTAATTGTCAATTGTCAACTGTCAATTGTCAACTGTCAAAACGCGACCTGTTCTCCCGAACCGTTGAACGCTATGCCCACATGCTCGTATGCCGCGCGCGTGACTACGCGACCGCGCGGTGTGCGCGTCAGAAAGCCGAGACGCATGAGGTACGGTTCATATACGTCCTCGATCGTCACGGATTCCTCGTTTATCGTCGCGGCGAGCGTGTCAAGTCCGACGGGACCGCCGCCGTAGTTCGTGATGATACTGCGCAGGAGTTTGCGATCCTGCGCGTCCAGCCCGAGCGCGTCGATGTCGAGCGCGTTGAGCGCGTAATCGGCGGCTTCACGCGTGATCTCACCGTTGCCGCGCACCTCCGCGAAGTCGCGGACACGGCGGAGCATGCGGTTCGCGATGCGCGGCGTACCCCGTGAGCGCGACGCGATCTCGTACGCGCCCTCGCGCGTCGCCGCGATGTTCAGTAGTTCCGCCGAACGCTCGACGATGAGCCGCAGTTCGTCGGGCGAGTACAGGTCGAGTTTCAGCTCAATGCCGAAACGGTCACGCAGAGGGCTTGACAGCATACCCGAGCGCGTCGTCGCGCCCACGAGCGTGAACGGCTTGAGTTCGAGCGGGATCGAGGTCGCGGACGGTCCCTGCCCGATGATGATGTCGATCTGCCGATCCTCCATCGCGGGGTACAGAATCTCCTCGATGCTGCGGTTCATGCGGTGAATCTCGTCTATGAACAGTATGTCGTTCTCGCCGATGTTCGTGAGCAGCGCGGCGAGATCGCGCGGTTTCTCAATCGCGGGACCCGACGTTTTGCGCAGTTGTACGCCCATCTCGTTCGCGATGATCGCGGCGAGCGTCGTCTTGCCCAAGCCCGGGGGACCGTGCAGCAGCACGTGGTCGAGCGGTTCCTTGCGGCGTTTCGCGCCCTCGATGAACACGGCGAGGTTGTCTTTCACCTTGTCCTGCCCGATATATTCGCCGAGCCATTTCGGGCGCAGCGAGAACTCCGTCTCATCCTCGCCGAGGAAATCGGGCGTGGTTATGGGCGGAATTTTCGACGGTTCGTCGCTGTATTGTATGCTCATTTAGGGTACCTCATGCGTTCTTCCCCTTATGTTTCAGCTATTTCAAGGTTTTTGCGGTCTTATTCAGCGCGGCGCGTATAATCTCCTCGCGCGTCAGATTCTCAACGTCGATACCGCGCAACAGCGACGCGATCTCGCTCTGCGAGTATTCGAGCACTGCGAGTGCCTGCGCCGCCTCGGACGCCGCTGTGTTCAACGAACTCGGCGGCACGTAGCCCGACGCGGACAGCTCCGCGCTGTTTTTCAGCACCTTATCCTTTAATTCCAGCACGATGCGCTGTGCGAGCTTCTTGCCGACGCCGACCGCCTGCGTTATCAGCGCGGTATCGTCGCCCACCACCGCGAACGCGAGCGACTCGGGCGAACACACGGACAAAATCGACAGCGCGGCGCGCGGTCCCACCCCCGTGACCCCGATGAGCATCGTGAACGCGCGCTTTTCGCCCGCGTCGAAGAACCCGTAGATGTCGAACGCGTCCTCCTTGATGTTGCAGAACGTATACAGCCGCGCGCGTTTGCCGATTTCAAGCCGCGACAGCGTAGCCGCCGACACCGAACACGCGTATCCGACCCCGCCCGCGTCCACGACGGCGAGGTTAGGCTCGATGATCGTGACCGTGCCGTCTATGTAGTAGAACATTGTGACCTCCGATGTCAATTAACAATGAACAATGAACAATTAACAATTTCGAGGGGTTAACAGTCAATCAAACTTGCTACCGTTTACCACACGCTCCGCAACTCTCGTCCATAACTGTTAACTGTTAATTGTTAACTGTTAATTGTCATATCGTTTGCTTCGCGTTGCCGCGTCCTGTCAACAGGGAATTTGCGTTGCGTCCGTGGGTGAGCGCGAGCGCGAGACCGTCGGCGGCGTCGTCGGGGCGCGGCAACGCGTCAAGCGACAGCAGCCGCTTTACCATGTCCATGACCTGATGTTTTTCCGCGCGCCCGTAGCCCGTGATCGCCTGTTTCACCTGCAACGGCGTGTACTCGAACATCGGCACGGCGCGACCCTCCCCCGCGAGTATCGCGGCGGCTCGTCCGTGCGCGACGGCTATGCCCGTCGTGATGTTTGTGTTGAAAAACAGCTCCTCAACGGCTATCGCGTCGGGGTGAAACGTGTCGATCAGCTCGCCCACGTCTGTGTAGATGCGCTGCAATCGGAGCGCGAGCCGCAGACCCGCGTCGGTCGTTATCACACCGTGGCTGATGTGCCGCGCGTCGGGTCCGCGCGATTCGACGACGCCGAAGCCGACCGTCGCGATACCGGGGTCAATGCCGAGAATAATCATGCGGGTATTTCACCATAGCATACGCACTAAGCTCGTTTCTCGCCAAGTGCGATATGCTCTTGCATATAGAGTAGCTAAGTTCGCAAGCTCACTAAGCTACTCTAATATACCATGTATGCCGCCGAAATGCAAGTGCGGGTTTCGGGCGGCGAATATTTTTTGTCCGATCGCTGCAATTCTTGGCTATTGACAATGGTTGCGCGCCATGTTACAATACCAAGTAATAGCATGACGCGCTTAACTGTCATTCTTCGACCTCATATCAAGGATATCGCCGTTTTTCGCGTTTGCAAAAAACAAACTTTATGGAGGAAAAATGATGAAACGCTATCTCGCAATCCTGCTTGCGTTGGTTCTTTGCTTCACGCTTCTCGCGGGCTGCAAAACCAATACCGACGACGGCAAGACATCGCCGACACCGACTGAGCCCGGTGGCATTGACCCCGCCGATACCACAGGTTTCAACGACCCGAAATTCTATACATATAATGATTATCTGCCGTCCTTCGGTGTGGACTGGAATCCGCACACATGGACACTTGACGTGGAATCCACCATTCTCGACTACCTGTCGAGCGGACTGTACGCGTTCAAGTTCAACGACGACCAGACGGCAGCCGAGCTTTATCCGCTCGCCGCCGCCGCCGACCCGATCGACGTGACGAGCAAGCTCACGGCGGATCAAAAAGCGAAATACGGCATCCCCGCGTCAGCGACGGACAGCTACGCGTGGCAGTATCCGCTGAATCAGGACGCGGCGTTCGAGGACGGCACCGCGATCACGGCTCAGCTCTACGCCGACAGCCTTGAACTGCTGCTCGACCCCGCGCGCGCGAACGGTCGCGCCATGGAACAGCGCGTCGGTGAAGCCCCGATAGCGGGAGCCGACGGCTATTACAATCAGGGCAAAATCTCAAAGGTCGCCGCAGTCGACGACAGCGACACCGTCAACAACAAAGTCTACTTGTCGTACACCAACGCGATCACATGGTGGGGCGACACGTGGCAGAGTGCGTACAACAGCTATTATTCAGGCGGCTATCCCGAGTACTTCACGTCGAGTGACGGCGTTGACCTCTACAAGAAGTGGGGCGATTTCGTCGCCGCCAACGGCGGTTGGGACGGCGGTTACTTCCTGCTCGAAGGAGACGCGCTGAAAGAGTTTGAAACCGACTGGACAGAGGTCTGCTTAGCAGTGGGCGGCGGCTACGAGGGCGAGTGGAAAGAGTTCGTGTTCATCTCGGGACAGGACTTCACCGACCCCAAATACTCTGATTTCGGCAACGTCGGCATCATCGTCGACGACGAGTACACCGTGACATTCGTCTACGGCAAAAAGGTCACGCTGTTCAACGCGAAGTATTACCAGACCTCCACGTGGCTCGTCCACCCCGCTCTGTACGAGCAGTACTCCAAACTTGAGGGCGAACTGCTCACCACGTCGTACATGACGGGTGTCGACTCCTCGATCTCCTACGGTCCGTATACGCTCAAATCCTACGAGCCTGACAAGGAGATGCTCTTTGTCCGCAACGAGACGTGGTTCGGCTACACCGACGCGGCTCACCTCGGCATGTATCAGGCGGATCAGATCCGCATCAGACAGATCGCCGAGCAATCCACCGCGCTGCTCAGTTTCCTCAAAGGCGAGCTGGACACCGCGACACTCGTCGCGACCGACCTCGTCGAGTACGGCACGAGCGACTATTTGCAGGTCATGCCGAACACATATCTGTACCGCGTGTTCTACGACCTCGGACTCGCCGACCTGCAAGCACTTGACAAGAACGGCGACGCGAACTCCAACACCGTCGCACTCACCAACAAGAGCTTCCGTCTCGCGCTGTCCGTCGCGATTGACCGCAACGAGTACACGAAGATCACAAACCGCGTCCCCGCGTTCGCGATGATGAACGACCTGTACACGTACGACTATGAGGGCGAGATGGCTGACGGCGCGCGCTATCGCTACCGCGACCTCGACATCGCCAAGGAAGCTATCCTCAACATCTATGACATCAAGTACGGCGCGGGTACCGAGTATCCCACGCTCGACATAGCCGTCGACTCCGTCACGGGCTATGATCCCGCACTGGCGGCGGAACTCTTCAAGACCGCGTTTGAAGAACTGAGCGCGGGTGCCGCGAGCACGGGCTTCGACCCCTCCAAGCCCGTCCACATTCTGATCGGCTTCTCGCCCAGCAGCATCTCCCCGACCGCTCTCGCCTCGCAGAACGAGCTGAACCGCGCGTTTGCAGCGGCGGCTGCGGGTTCGGGCTTTGCGGGTGTTGAATTTGAGTTCGTCGTCGACTCGGATCGCTACACCGCGGTCACCGACGGTCGTCTCGCCGCGAGCATCGGCGCGGTCGGCGGCGCGCGTCAGGACCCGTGGGGCATCTCCCGCGCGTTCCTCGACGCGTCCTACTCGATCTACCTCGGCTCCAACATCCCGAACGATCAGCTCGAACTGACGTATGACTGGGACGAGAATCCCGCGACACCCGACGAGACGATCAAGCAGTCACTGTACGAGTGGTACGTCGCGCTCACCGACACGTATTTTGAGGCGTCCATCGACCTCAAAGGCTTCCTGCTCGCGTCGCTCGAGAGCTACTACCTCAAACAGGGCTACACAACGGCTCTCGAATCGGGCGTTGACACCGCGCTGACGTCAATCCGCGTGTCGTACCCGATCGACGAGTACGACCCGATCATCGGCTTCGGCGGTCTGCCGTACGCGAAGTTCTCGCTCGACGACACGGAGTGGACTGCGTACATCGCGCAGAACACCGTGAACGGTTCGTTGCAGTACAAATAAATCGCAAACCCGAATACAAAAGATAACTGCCGCTTTGCGACCGAGGGTGAAAACACCCTCGGTCGCGCACGGCGGAAACTTGCGGACAGCGGACGAACGACAGTGACGCGCATTTCCAAAAACCCTGCCTGACGGTTCGGTGCGCAGAGTTTTTTGAAGTGTACGAGAAGTATCACTCACAGCGAATACTCAATCTGACCGAAAGCGAGAACGTGCGTAATGTATCTTGCCAAATACATCGCAAAAAGACTCTTTTGGGGCATTGTGACGACACTCATTGTCCTTTTTATTACGTTTTGGCTCATCAGGCTGCTCAAAATCGAGGTACCGCTGGACAAGGTGGCGGCGCAGATTCAGGAGCAGCGGCGTGAGGCACTCGGCTATAACAAGCCGATCTTAGTCCAGTTCTGGCGGTGGATTTCGCATCTCGTCCGCGGCGACTGGGGGACGAGCTATTTCATCGAGAAGCTCGTGCCTGTGTCTGACATTATAAAGAGACGGCTCGTGCCGACCGTCACAATCAACATATACAGCGAGGTTCTCATAATCCCGCTCGGTATTCTGCTCGGCATATTCGCCGCGACGAAGAAGAACAAGTGGCAGGATCACGTGATAAACACAGGCGTCATGATGTTCATGACGGTTCCGAGTTTTGTCATGTGCTTCCTGTGGATGTATATCCTCTGCTATCGGCTCGGTTGGTTCCCGATGCAGATTTATTCGCTCTCCGAGTCGGGCGGCTGGTTCACGGGGAAGATGCTGTACTCGATGGTGCCGGGGATTCTCGCGCTGACGCTCGGCAATATCGCGTCGCTGGCGCGTCAGGTTCGCGCGGAACTCACGGATCAGATCGAGGCGGACTACATGCTGCTCGCGCGCGCCAAAGGTCTTACATACAGACAGGCGATTTACAAACACTCGCTGAAAAACGCGTTCATTCCGATATTCCCCGGTATCATCGCGGGATTTTTGGGGCTGTTCGCGGGGTCGTTCTTCGTCGAGAACATCTTCGGTATTCCCGGTATCGGCAAACTGACGTTGCAGGCACTCAACACGTACGATTACGACGTGTTCATGTCGTGCGAGGCGTTCTACGGCATTATCGGTATGCTCGCCACGATCATCTACGACATCAGCTTCGGCATCATCGACCCGAGAATCAAGATGGGCGCAAGGTGACGGCAATTAACAATTGACAATTAGGGACGAGGGTTACGGGGCGTGGGAGAACGCAACACGGATTAACTCGCGTATTATTTGGGGAGGAACCGCATTATGACTCCGAATGAACTCAAAGCGTTGGATATTAATACCGCTCGATTGTCGTTCCGCGAGAACGAGGTGAGTCGGTTTGACTTGGAACTCACGACGAAGCCGAAAAGTTTTGCGGCTGAGTCTTTTATACGGTTTTGCAAGAACAAGTCGTCCGTCGTCGGCGCGATTATCATCATCGCGCTGATATTCGCGTCGATTGTCGGTCCGCTGTTCGTCCCGTATGAGCTGTCCTACAACGACAACGACTATATCAACATGAAGCCGAAGGGTTTCATCTTCGGCGACGGCACCTATACGCTCGACGGCGACGCGAAAACATTCCTGTACTGGTCGGCGATTGGTCTCGCGATCAAGGACACGAACGGCGACGCGTTCAAAAACGGCGAATTGAGCGTCAGTAACGACGACGACATCATCAACGAACTGTCGCCGATCCGCAGTTACGTCACGTATTCCGCGCCCGACGGCTCGACGCGCTACAAGATGAAGATCGACTCGTATTTCCGTATGGGGTTCAAGATTGTGACGCTGTCACAGGCGGATTACGACGCGCTGCTCGCGTATCAGGTCGAGACGGGTGAACAGGTCGTCTATCCGATGCTGCCGAAACCGAATCAGCGCAGTATGAATATATGGTTCGCCGCCGACTCGAAAAACATGCCGAAGCTCGACAAAAACGGCAATCTCACGGAGGAATACCTGCGTGACGGCGACGGCAACGTCATGTTCTTCTACCCGAGCGGCAACAACGGCAGTCAGAAGCTCGTGCGCGTCCTCACATACAAGTATTACGTCTACAAAAACGGTCATGTACCCGTCAATATCCTCGGCACAAACAACATCGGGCAGGACGTGTTCGTGCGTATATGCGGCGGTGTTCGGACAAGCCTGTTGCTCGCGCTCGCCGTCTTTGTGGTGACGTTTGTCTTGGGCGCGTTTATCGGCGCGATTGAGGGTTTCTTCGGCGGATGGCTCGATATGCTCATTGAGCGCATCAAGGACGTTATCAGCGGGATTCCGTTCGTCGTACTCGCCACACTGTTCCAACTCACGTTTGTGGTGACGGGAAAAGTCAGCGGTGTCGGTTCGCTGCTGTTTGCGTTCGTACTGACGGGGTGGATAAGCAATTCAAGTCTGCTGCGTACCCAGTTCTACCGCTTTAAGAAGCAGGAGTACGTTCTCGCGGCACAGACGCTCGGCGCGAGCGATATGCGCCAGATTTTCAAGCACATCTTCCCCAACTCCCTCGGCACGGTGGTCACGATGTGCGCACTGGATATCCCGTACACCATTGTCTCGGAAGCATCGCTGTCCTATCTCGGGCTGGTGTCGCTCGAGACCACAAATACGAGCAGTCTGGGCAACATGCTGTCGAACGGTCAGGGCAATCTGCTGAGCAATCCGCACTTGCTCCTCGTCCCCGCGATCGTTCTCGCCCTGCTCATGATATGCTTTAACCTCTTCGGCAACGGTCTGCGCGACGCGCTGAACCCGACGCTGAGGGGATCGGAGGACTGATATGGCGGGTGAATTATTGAGTGTCCGCAATCTGCGGATATCGTTCAGGACGCCGAACGGCAAGGTTCAGGCTGTGCGCGGGCTGAGTCTCGACCTGCGGCGCGGTGAGACGCTCGCCATCGTCGGTGAGAGCGGCAGCGGCAAGAGCGTCACGGCGCGCTCTCTGCTCGGTATTCTCGCGCCGAACGCGCTCGTCGAGGGCGGCGAGATCATCTACAACGGCACCGATCTGCTGAAAGCCGACGAGGGGTACATGCAGAAGATTCGCGGTGAGAAGATCGCGATGATCTTCCAAGACCCGCTGTCCAGTCTCAACCCGATTGTGAAAATCGGCAAGCAGCTCACCGAGGCGATGATAATCAAGTCGAGGGAACGGCACCGCCGCGCGCGCCGCAGTTTCAACGCCCTGCTATACCTCATCAGCAGTTCGGCGGACGCGAGTTACGGCGACGCGCTGACGGCTCGGCAAAAAGCAGAGAACAAGCAACTCTGCAGCACCTTTAACGAGCTTGAAAAACTGCGCGCAAAGCTCGAATTTACGTATGAGACCGCGCGGGAAAACGCGGAGTACGCGGAGTTGAAGCTCGCCGACCTTATCGTCAAGGATCAGAAGAAACTGCTCGATAAAAAGAGCTTTAACAAGGCGTTTCGCGAGATCGTGCAACTCCTGTCGCACGCGAAAAACGAATACGTAATCCGCGACGGCGACGCTGTTGACAAGTTGCTCGGCGTATTGACGTCCGCGCCGACGGATGCGCTGACCGCACCGCTCAATGAGCTTGCGTCGCTGCTGCGCGCGGGGGTTGAGACCGAAGCCCCCGACTTCCTGAACGCGGCGTTTGCCCGCTTGAACGGCGATTCCGCGCACAATGCGGGAACCTCGGTCGAGGAGTTCCTGCCCGCGTTCGGCGACGTGTTGCGTCGCGCGGGCGAGGTCGAGTACAAGCGCAGTGTCGCGGAGATGAAGCGCGTAATCGCGCTGCTCGGAGACGGCAGCGCGTTGCAGACCGAGCTTCACGCACAACAACCGCGACGTTCCGCCCTGCAATCGCTGTTCGGCAAGGCGTACAAGAGCATCGACAAGTCGAAAAACCGTTTCGACTCCTACAAGGACAGCCGCGTATACTCGTTCCGTCTCGCGATCAACAGCGCGATTGAGCAGTACTACGACAGCCTGAAATACAACCAAAAACTGCACCGCAAGCACGGCGACAGCTCGGATTTGATCGACACCGACTCGCTCAAAGACAGTATTCTCGCGATATGCGCCAATCTGCATGAGCTGTACAGCCAGAACACCGCAGATGCAGACAGCGGAGCGGTCACGGGCGGCGAGACGACGCGTTCCGCCGAGGTTATCGACATGCTGAGGTCCGACGCCGGCGATTTCGCCCGCGTGGTCACGAAGCAGTCCGCGAAGTTCCGCGCGATTAAGCTGATGGACGAGGTCGGTATCGCCGAGCCGCACAAACGCTTCAACCAGTACCCGTTCGAGTTCAGCGGCGGTATGCGCCAGCGTATCGTCATCGCGATCGCGCTGTCCGCGAACCCCGAGATTCTCATATGCGACGAGCCGACCACCGCGCTGGACGTGACGATTCAGGGGCAGATACTCGAACTGATAAACAAGCTGAAAGAACGGCGCAACATCTCCGTCGTCTTTATCACGCACGATCTCGGCGTCGTCGCGAACATGGCGGACATGGTCTCCGTCATGTACGCGGGAAAAATCGTCGAGTACGGCACCGCCGAGGACGTGTTCTACAACCCGCTGCACCCGTATACGTGGGCGTTGCTGTCGAGTATGCCCGATCTGGACACGACGGCGGAGCTTGAAGCGATACCCGGTACCCCACCGAACATGATTCGTCCGTTGCCGGGCGACGCATTCGCGCCGCGCAACCGTTACGCGTTGCAGATTGATTTTGAGGAGATGCCGCCGCTCATCGATGTGAGCGAGACGCACTCTGCGGCGACATGGCTGCTGCACCCCGACGCACCGAAGGTCACGCCGCCCGCCATAGTGACCGAGCGCATCGAGCGTTCGCTCAGCGCGGCAGGGTTAAAAGACGACGTTGCGGGGCTGACAGGCTACGCAGATGGCATGAAGAGCTACGCAGCGGGCTTAGAGAGCTACGCCGCCAAGTTGGAGAGCGAAGCTGCGAAGTCGGAGAGCGAAGTTGCGGGGCTGAACGACAGCACGGCGGTTGAGTAGCCGCTGACGGGACGAACACGCCGAAAGGTTATTTGTAAGGAGATCAATATGCCGAACGATGACGTTATTCTCGAAGTTAAGGATCTGAGCGTGCATTTCGGCTCGCTGAAAGCGGTCGACAAGATCAGTTTCAGCGTGCGGCGCGGTGAGGTGTTCGGTATCGTCGGCGAGTCGGGTTGCGGCAAGACCACGACGGGTCGCGCGCTCATCAGGCTGTACGAGCCGACGGGCGGCGAGGTGTACCTTGACGGCTTGCGCATATCGGCGGGTCCGCTTGAATACACAACCGCGATAAAGGACGCAAAAAAGCAGCTCCGCGAGTTGAAAAACGCCCCGAACGCGGAGCAAAACGCCGCGCTTATCGAGCAGTACAACGCCGTTGTCACGGAGAACCAAAAAAATCTGAAAGCGTTGAACGTGAACTACGACGCGATATATAAAAGTGAGAAATCCAAGGAATTGCGCGCCGAATTTGAGGGGCGCGACGACAAGGAGAGCCTCGACGAGCTGAATTATCGGCTCCGCATAATCAAGAAAACGAACCCCGTGACGCAGATGCAGATGATTTTCCAAGACCCGATTGCGTCGCTCGACCCGCGCATGACCGTGCGCGACATCATCGCCGAGGGGCTTGTCATCGGCGGGCATATCAAGCGCGACGAGGTGGACGAAAAAGTCTACGCGGTGCTCGAAAGCGTCGGTCTCGTGCGCGAACACGCCCTGCGTTATCCTCACGAGTTTTCGGGCGGTCAGCGTCAGCGCATCGGCATTGCGCGCGCGATCATCATGAAACCGAAGATCATCATCGCGGACGAGCCCGTCAGCGCGCTCGACGTGTCCATTCAGGCGCAGGTCATCACGATTCTGAACAATCTGCGCAAAACTCTCGGACTGACCGTCATATTCATCGCGCACGACATCTCCGTGGTCAAGTACATCAGCGACCGCATCGCCGTGATGTACTACGGCAAGATCGTTGAGGAAGCCGACAGCGACGAGTTGTTCGCGCACCCGTTCCACCCGTATACGCACTCGCTCTTCTCCGCGATTCCGTACCCCGACCCGCTGCGCGAGAAAAAGCGCACGCGAACCACGTACAACCCCGTCACGGCGCACGATTACAGCGTCAATCAACCGTCCGTGCGCGAGGTCTCGCCGCGTCATTTCGTTCACTGCAACGATGAGGAATTTGCCGCGTACACCGCCGCTCTCCGCGCAGGGTTATGAGCCGACCCGATTTCGACCGCATATCCGTATTCGCCGCAAGGTTTCGCAGGGTGATCATCGCCGCGTGTGTCAGCGCGGCGATATTGGCGGTGCTGTTTTGGCGAAACGGCATATTTTCGGGCGGGTTTGAGACCGCCGCAGATGTGTATATGGCTCTCAGCGACAGCACTTTCGGGGTCGGCATACTTTTTCTGTGCGTCGGTGTGCTGATCCTCTCGGCAAAAAGCGGCACGTTTAACTTTTTCTCCTACAACGGTCGCGCCGTACTCGGGTTTTTCATTCCGTCAAGACGCGAACCGCGCCGCGCGCCGTATCACCAATACATCACGGCAAAAGCGGAGGAGCGCAAAAAGTGGAAAACATCGCACATCTTCATCATAGGCGCGATATACTGCGCCGTCGGTCTGATATTCTTTCTGCTGTACAACGCAAAATAATGACGCGGAGCGTGTAAACACGCTCCGCGTTGTTTTTTGTTATTCCTGATTGTGCTTTCCAAGTTGAACACATGCAGACCACCACAGGGCGACCACATAGGGTCGCCCCTACACAAACCGATACACGTGTGTGAGAACCAAGACCCGCACACACACCGCAGGGCGGCAGCGAAACGAGCCGCATTGTCTTTTAACGTGACGTGACGCATTTGTCTCGCCTTAGCGGCGCAGGAACTATCGGTTTTGGAGTGATTAGACGCAAATTCCGCAATTGCTGCCGTCCTCGGTTAAAGGAAGTTTCGGGACTGCCCACCCTCGCCGCCGCTGCCGTTCTCGCGTCTCACGGAAGCGAGAAGGGCGCGGTGCGTTCCCTCCAACGAGCTTTGGTTACTTTCTCTCGACAGAAAGTAACGCCGCGCGGCGAG
>JAISJJ010000065.1 GCA_031261585.1 Oscillospiraceae bacterium | reverse complement strand
ATTGACTTCGGCTCTACGAGCGTGACTTTCGCCTGTATGCCGAGCAGGGAGTGGAGCTTGCCCGCGACCTCGCGCTCGCGGGTGGGGAGTTTGCGCACCTCGTCGGAGAACATCTCGCTCGTCAGCTCGACCTTGACTTCGAGCGTATCTGAGTAGTTCACGCGGTCGACGACGAGTTGATAGTTCTCGCTGAATCCCGACGCGAGCAGTACCTGCTCGATCTGCGACGGGAACACGTTCACGCCGCGAATGATGAGCATGTCGTCGCTGCGTCCCATCGGTTTCGCCATCTTCACGAGCGTGCGCCCGCACGAGCATTTCTCGCGCGACAGCACACATATATCGCGTGTGCGGTATCTGAGCAGCGGGAACGCTTTTTTCGTGAGCGACGTGAACACGAGTTCGCCCTTTTCACCGTCGGGCAGCACCTCTCCCGTGATCGGGTTGATGATCTCCGCGATGAAATGATCCTCGTTGATGTGCATACCCGTCTGTTCCTCGCACTCGAACGATACGCCGGGACCCGAAATCTCGGTCAGCCCGTAGATATCGTACGCGCGTATGCTGAGACGCTCCTCGATGTGACGGCGCATCTCCTCGCTCCACGCCTCCGCGCCGAAAATGCCCGCTTTGAGCTTGATCTGATCGCGCAGACCCATCTCGTGGATACTCTCCGCGAGATACGCAGCGTAACTCGGCGTGCAGCACAGAATCGTCGAGCCGAGATCGGTCATGAACTGAATCTGCCGCTCCGTGTTGCCCGACGACATGGGCAGCGTCAGCGAACCGACCTTGTGAGAGCCGCCGTTCAGCCCCGGTCCGCCCGTGAACAGTCCGTAACCGTATGACACGTGAACAACGTCCTCATTCGTGCCGCCCGCCGCGACTATCGCGCGCGCGCAGCACTCGTCCCAGATGTTCACATCGTCCTGCGTGTAAAACGCGACGACGCGCTTGCCCGTCGTGCCGGACGTGGACTGTATGCGCACACAGTCGGCAAGCGGCACCGCGAGCATACCGTACGGGTACGCCTCGCGCAGGTCGTCCTTCGAGATGAACGGCAGGAGACGCAGGTCGTCCACGGACTTGATGTCGGACGGCTTCACGCCCTTCGCGTCCATCAAATCGCGGTAGTACGGCACGTGTTCGTACACGTGCGCGACCTGTTCGATGAGTTTTTGCGTCTGATGCGCCCGCATCTCGTCGTGTGGGAGCGTCTCCCACTCAGGCTGGTAGTAATTCGGCATGACATGCACCTCTGATATTTAGAAATATTTGGTTTCGTGTTTTTTCGCGTACTCTACGCGTTTTTGCCCAATTCAAACGCTTTTTTGTTCATCTCGATGAATCTCGGCGGCACGGTCGATTCGAGCGCGTTCGTCCACGCGCCGTCCGAGAACTCGAAGTACCGCGACGCGCGACCGAGCAGCGCGATGTTCACTGCCTTGCCCGAACCCGCCTGTGTCGCGACGCTCAGCGCGTCGAACGCGTCAACGTCGGCACCCGCCGCGCGCATCTTGCCGACGATGTCGTCGGGGTACTGCGCGGCACCCGTGATCACGGGCATCGGGTCGACCTGTTGCGTGTTCGTGATGATCTTGCCGTTCGGCGCGAGGTAACTGAGCCACCGTGCGGCTTCCAGCGGCTCGAATGAGATGATGAAATCCGCCTGACCCTCGTCTACGATCGGAGAATAAACCTTGTCTCCGTAGCGCACATACGTCACGACGCTGCCACCGCGCTGGCTCATGCCGTGAACCTCGGACACCTTAACGTCGAACCCCTCACCAAGCAGCAGATTGCCCAGTACGCGGCTCGCGAGCAAACTCCCCTGCCCTCCGACACCGACGATCATAATATTTTTAGTTGTCACGCCTGCACCTCCAACGCGCCGAATTTGCACAGTTGCGCGCACACGCCGCACCCGACGCACAGCGTGTCGTCGATCACCGCGCCGTCGTCCGTCATACTTATCGCGGGACAGCCTATCTTCATGCAAGCCTTGCATTTCACGCATTTTTCGGCGTTTACAGTGAGCGGCGGTTTCGCCTTGACGGTTTTCAGCAGCGCGCACGGGCGGCGCGAGATGATCACGCTCAGTTCGTCCGCCGCCGTCTCCTCGGTCACGGCGGCTTCGCACTCCGCGAGGTTGTACGGGTCGACGACGCGCACACGCGTGATACCGATTGCTCGGCACAATGCTTCGAGGTCGATTTTGCCCGCGGGGTCGCCGTGGATATCAAGCCCCGTCGTCGGGTTCTGCTGATGTCCCGTCATGCCCGTTATCGAGTTGTCGAGGATGATCACGGTACTCGCGCCGCCGTTGTACGCGGTGTTGATCAAGCCTGTGACACCCGAGTGCATAAACGTCGAGTCGCCGATGACGCACGCGGTTTTCACATCGTCGCCGTCGCCGAACGCCTGCGCGTGAGTGTACCCGTGCAATGTTGTGACTGACGCACCCATGCACAGCGTCGTGTCGATTGCGGCGAGCGGTGCCGCCGCGCCGAGCGTGTAGCACCCGATGTCTCCGAACACGCGCACCTTGTTTTTCGACAGCGTGTAGAACATGCCGCGATGCGGACACCCCGCGCACATGACGGGCGGGCGCGCGGGAATCGGTGCGTCAATCGCAACGATATCCGTAGGGGTCGATGTCCTCATCGACCCTGTATGCGGCGCGCTGTCGAGAATACGCGCTACGAGGTTTTGCGAAAATTCGTCGCACAGCGGGAACATGTCCTTGCCGTGGCACTCGATACCGAGCGTTTTCACGTGATTTTCGATCACGGGGTCGAGTTCCTCAATAACGATCAGGCTGTCCACCGCGTCCGCAAAGTCGCGTATCAGCTTTTCGGGCAGCGGGTTCACCAGTCCGAGTTTCAGTACGCTTGCACCCTCGCCCAGCACCTCGCGCACGTACTGGTACGCGGTTCCCGAGCAGATGATGCCGAGTTCGCGGCACTCGCCGAGTTCCAAACTGTTCAGCGGCGAGGTCTCCGCGTACTCAATGAGCGCGCGCGTGCGGTTTTCGACTATCGGGTGGCGGCGTTTCGCGTTGCCGGGCATCATGACGTACTTCGCGAGGTCGCGCGCGTACATTTTCGGCGTTACCGCGCCGCGCCCCGTCGTCTCGACGAGAGACTGCGAGTGCGACACGCGCGTGCAGAGTCTGAGCAGCACAGGCGTGTCAAACCGCTCGGAAATCTCGAACGCCGCTTTCGCGTACTCGTAGCACTCGCGCGAATCGGACGGTTCGAGCATCGGCACCTTTGACGCAATCGCGTAGTGCCGCGAATCCTGCTCGTTCTGCGACGAGTGCATACCGGGGTCGTCCGCGACGACGACGACAAGTCCCGCGCCGACGCCCGTATAGCTCATCGTGAACAGCGGGTCGGCGGCGACGTTAAGCCCGACGTGCTTCATCGCACAAAAACTGCGCACGCCGCCGAGCGACGCGCCGAACGCGACCTCGAACGCGACTTTTTCATTGGGAGCCCACTCCGTGTAGATGTCGCGGAACTCCGCAAGCGTCTCCGTGACCTCGGTCGACGGCGTACCGGGGTAACTCGACGCGACGCACACGCCCGCGTCGTACAAGCCCTGAGCCACAGCGTCGTTGCCGAGCATGAGTTGTTTTTTTGACATGATTTACGCTTTCTTAATAGACAGGTTTATAACGCCCGCTACGAGGGTGCAGGCTGTGAGAATGATAAACGGAACGAGGAATCCGTTCGTGGACTGGCGAATCGACGCTGCAAGCGTCGCGGCGAACGGCGCGGGGATCAGAATCAGGTTGAGAATTGAGAAGTTGAGCGAGAAATTCTTCGTGCCGTAGAATCCCGACGCGAACACGCTCGAAATCGTCGGGCAGAACCCGTACGCAAAGATGCACAGCGCGAGACCGACTATGCCGAGCGGTACGCTCTTTGTGAGTACGGACAACACGACGATGAGCGGTGCCGCGAACGCGAACGCCGCGATGAAATACTGCGTCTTGCGCGCGCCCACGCGGTCAAACAACGCGCCTGAGATGAGCCGTCCGAGCGCGTTGAACACCGAGATGATCGTGAATACGAGTACCGCGTTCTCTTTCGTCAAGCTGAGGTCGACGAGCAGGTTCGGCGCGAGGGCGAGTGCCGCGGAACCGACCGCCGCTATGAGCGTGATGAGTATGAACAGCCGCCAGAACGACGAGCGTCCGAGCATCTCTTTTGTCGCAAAGTCGTGATCCGCTGTGACGGCGGCTTTGCCCTTTTTCGCGGCGGCTTTCGGGAACACCGTACCCTCTTTCGGTGTGCGGATCACAAACGCCGCGACCGCGAACACTACGAACATCGCGATACCGATGACCTTATATGTCGCGCTCCAACCGAGACTTTCGGGCTTGATCAACGCTTTCGCGATATTGCCGATCGTCAGCGACGTGAACCCGAAGCCGAACAGCATAACGCCCGAGCAGAGACCCTTTTTGTCGGGGAACCACGCGGAGGTCAGCCCGATAATCGTCGTATACGCGAGACCGACACCGAGACCCGACATCACGCCGTACGTCAGGTACAGTTGAATGATATTCGCGCCCGCTTTCAACAGCGACGTGAGGAAAAAACCCGCTCCGAGCAGTACCGCGCCCGCCAATAGACGGTGCAACGGCTTTGTCTTTTTCGTGAGCAGTCCCGCGATAAATCCGCCGAGGCAGAAGCACACGACGGTGATCGTGTAGTTCATCGCGAGCTGTGTGCCTGTCCACCCGAACGTCGCGTCCTCAAACGGTGAGCGAATCGCGCTCCACGCGTAGATGATGCCCGCGAAAAGCAGCACGATTGTGGCGAACGCGAGACGCAGCCACCGCTCAGTTTGGTTGACTTTCAACGCGTTGTCGGCTTTCGACTGTGGTTTACCTTTGGATTTTGACTTCTTTTTGGCACTCATGATAGTTCCCTCTTTTTTGATTTTTGTTTGGATTAGGTTTATTCTGCATTGATCGGAATGAATCCGAGAATGTACGAATATTTGCGAATCAACCCACGCAGTTTCTGTCCGTACACATATATCCGTTTGAGCCACGGGTGTCCCAAGTATCCCCATGAGAAATCGCGAGCTATAAAGAAATAATAGTCTCCGTTCGGGTAAAACGTCGGAAAGTAAACATTGTACCCGTCCCCCGAACCACTTTTGCCGTCAATCCACACGGGGTACTCTATTTTCTCCGTTATACGCGGGTTATATCGAAAGCTACTGTGATTCCAGTCGAGCGCGTACATATATGGCTCATCTCCGACGCACACTTTGAGCATCTCGCGTATCATATCGTTTATTTCTGCGTTATTTGTGTAAATCCGAGACGTTGAAATGTCATAAATGTCTGCCGCTTTGACTTCACCCTCGGGTAACGGTACATCAAACGCGAACGCCTTATATTCCCGTCCTGTGGTTCGCGGAACAAACCCCGTAACCTTTTCCACGCTGTCCCATACAGCTTTTTCTTCTTCATCGTTGATGAGAACCCATTGACGGTCTTGTTGTGCCATGCGCTCCCTACCCGTTGGTCTGCGCGTCTACGAGATTTTCCGCGCCGTATGTCTGCCGTAGCTTCGGTTTCTCGATCTTGCCCGTGGCGTTGCGCGGCACTTTCGCGAATATGAGTTTGCGCGGGCGTTTGTACCTCGGCAGTTCACCGCAGAAGTCCAAGACCTCGGCTTCCGTGAGCTCCGTGTCGGGTTTCGGCTCGATGATCGCCGCCGTGATCTCGCCGAGACGCGCGTCCGCGAGTCCGATCACTGCGACATCCTTTATCTTCGGGTGCGCCGCAAGGAAATTCTCTATCTGCACGGGGTAGATGTTCTCGCCGCCCGATATGATCACGTCCTTTTTGCGATCCACGAGGAAGATGAACCCGTCCTCGTCGCGGCGCGCCATGTCGCCCGTGAACAGCCAACCGTCACGCAGCGTCTCCGCCGTCGCTTTCGGGTCGTTGAAGTATTCGAGCATCACGCCGGGTCCGCGCACACACAGCTCGCCCACGTCGCCGTCGGGTACGGGTACGCCGTGTTCGTCCACGATCTTCGTCTCCCAGCGGTACCCGGGTACGCCTATCGCGCCGACTTTGTGGACGTTCTCAACGCCGAGATGCACGCAACCTGGACCGATGGACTCGGATAGCCCGTAATTCGTGTCGTATTGATGGTGCGGGAATATCTCGAGCCAGCGGTGGATCAGGCTCTGCGGCACGGGTTGCGCGCCGATGTGCATGAGCCGCCACTGCGCGAGATTCGGGTAATTTGCGAGATTCACGTCGTTCCGCTCAATCGCGCCGAGTATGTCCTGCGCCCACGGCACAAGCAGCCACACAATCGAGCAACGCTCACGCGACACCGCGTCGAGTACGCTCTCGGGCGTGGTGCCTTTCAGCAGCACAGCCTTGCCGCCGACGAGAAAACTGCCGAACCAGTGCATCTTCGCGCCCGTGTGGTACAGCGGCGGGATACACAGGAACACGTCGTCCTTCGTCTGACCGTGGTGCGCCTGCTCCGTCTCACACGCGTGGACGAGAGCGCGGTGCGCGTGCAGAATCGCTTTCGGGAATCCCGTCGTACCCGACGAGAAGTATATCGCGGCGAGGTCGTCGTCCGTGAGCGAGATGTCAGGTTTTGTCGACGGGCAATTCGCCGTCAACTCCGCGTAACTCTCCGCAAACGTCGGACACGTCTCACTGCCGCAGAATATCAGCGCGAGATGCGGCGGCAGCTTGTCCGCAATCTCCTCAATGCGCCCTATGAACTCGGGTCCGAACACGAGGACGTCGGCTTCCGACAGTTCAAGGCAGTACTTGATCTCGTCGGACGTGTAACGGAAGTTCAGCGGTACCGCAATCGCGCCCGATTTCAGCGCGCCGAAGTAGATCGGCAGCCATTCGAGACAGTTCATCAGCAGTATCGCGACTTTCTGCTCTCTCTGAATCCCGCGCGACAACAGGAGATTCGCGAAACGGTTCGCCTTTTCGTCAAAGACGCTCCATGTGATCTCACGGCGATACGTCGGCGCGCGCGAGGGTTCAATCAACTCGTACTCGCGCCACGTCACGCGGCGCGTCTCCTGACGCTCGGGGTTAAGCTCAACGAGGGCGACATCGCCCCCGTACAGCGCGGCGTTGCGCTCTAAGATATCCGTAATCGGCATGGCAGACCACCTTTTATACCTTATTATAATGAGTATGTAATATTGCGGCGGCTTGTAGATACAGTCCAAAATAATATATCACACTTTCCTCCGCCGTGTCAACAACAACATCTCTCGTTTTTTTGAAAATCATTCACTCTTATAAAAGTACAAGTATAAAGCGGCGTCAATTTTGACTGCGCGCAGAATTTCTTGCGTAAATTCTCGAAATAAACCTCATTGACAACAGTTGAAATGTATGATATGATAGCAAACATTCAGGATCGTTCCTGAATGTTTTCGACAAATTTGCATTATATCATTGGGGTGATAATTCGTCTCGAACACTTAACGCCATACGCTGAATTCCATACCACCGCGGACGACGCGCGTTGTGGCAGTGGTATACAATAGAAAAAATTCTTAATGTTTACTGTACGACAGGATAGCCTTGCGCTTGGCGCAACGGAAATTTTGTCGTACAAAATTTTTTTGTTGACATTAACCTTACTTTAAGGCTTATACTTGTACAAAAGTAACACTCGGTTCAAAAGACAGCTTAAATTACGATTGTGTGTCAATCTCCCAAGTCGGTGATAAACGCCCGAATATGAGCCATCATAACGCCACTAACGAACATTCAGGCGGTGTGTTATGAACTCTGTTGTGGTACTTGAATCACTCGGCGAGGGGTTGGCTGAGCGAGTGTTTGAATCCGCTATGAGCGCGCTCGGGGCGTATGCGCCCGAAGTCGTCATCCCGGACTCAGACTATTGCGGCAACCCGATTACCTGCTCCGTCGCACTCGTTTCACCGTTTTACAAAGGAAGCGTCCCGCTGAACTGCCGCGTTCTCGTCACACCGAACGGTGCGTCAAACGCGCGCTCGCTGTCGACAGCGAGCGAGATCGTGACTTACGGCATGGGTTCCCGTGCGACACTGTCGTTCTCGTCGCTCGGCGATGCGCGCTCGATGGTCGAGGTGCGGCGCAGTATTACGACGCTGTCGGGCGAGCGCGTTGAACAGTGCGAGTACCCCGTGGCGACACCGCTCGACCGTGACCCCGTCTCCGTACTCGCGGAACAGGCGGTTCTCCTGACGCTCGGGGCGATCACGGTATAGCTCGGGAACGTATATCACGCGATACGCTCCGACAGCAGACCGTGCGCCGACGGCGAAATCCGTCGAAATCCGCAAGATTCGCCGAGCGAGAACAAAAGATAAAGTACGGCGACGCCGTACCGAACGTGATAATCATCGTATATATCGTTTTGTCACAGCATAGAATGTGGCAACAGGAAGAAAAATTACATTTTGCGTTTGTCGGCAAGACCGACGCGGCGGTGTCTATGAACCGCCGTCAGCAGAACGAGATTCAGTCTTGCGAGCGCAATAATTGAAGGAGTGACAAGCAAATTGGCAGAGAATTGGAATACGGACAACGGCAGTGTCGTTGTGAACAGCGTGATGCTGATCGGTAAACCCGCGGAGGAGGCAAAGTTCTCACATTCAAGCGGTACGGAGCGTTATATGAGCTTTCCGCTCGAGATAGAGCGATTATCGGGCGCGCTTGACCGTATCAACATCATCGCGCGTGATATTGAGATCGACTCGCTCGGCGTCCCGCTGACCGAGAGCCGTGTGTTTCTCGACGGCGAGGTTCGCTCATTCAACAACCGAAGCACGGAGAACGCGGCTCGGCTTGTGATCACCGTGCTCGCAAAGGAACTGCGCCTTGCCGCGGACGACGAGGGCGACCGCAACGACGTGCGTCTGACAGGGGTTATATGCAAGACCCCGACGCTGCGTCAGACCCCGATGGGTCGTCAAATCTGTGACATAATGCTTGCGGTCAACCGCCGTTTCGGTCGCTCAAACTACCTGCCGTGTATCGCGTGGGGCAAGGTCGCCGCCGAGATCGCGATACGCGCCGTCGGCGATACCGTGTCTCTCGTAGGGCGTATCCAGAGCAGGAAATACATAAAGTACACCGAACAGGGTTCCGAGGAGCGTGTCGCGTTTGAGGTCTCCGTCGTCTCACTGGACGAGGACGACAAGCCGCCTGTTCTTGACCCCGTCTTTGAGCCGAAGATTTACACGTACGAGATCCCGCGCCAGTACAGTGCGCAGGATTCCGAGCAGCCCGATGGAACCGAGCAACCTGAGCAATCCGAGTGACTTGAAAACGAATAACATAAAGGGCGGGTATGAACCCGCCCTTTATTATGTAATTTCGCGGTTACAGTTCCTGATAGAACTCGATGATCTCGTTGTCGGGTCCGTGGACGTACGCGAGAAGCACTTGCCTGCCGATATCCATCTCCGTCGGCGGCATCCACGTGGCGGCACCCGCCGCTACGGCTGTCTCATACGCCGCGCGCGTGTCCGCAACCTCGACCGCGAGATGCGCCCACCCGACGGCGGGGTTCGCGTCGCCGTTGCCGACGGGGATCAGCTCGATTACGGCACCGCCGCCGATGTCCACAAGCCAATTCGACCTGTCCTCCCCGATTGAAAAACTGTGAATGACCGTGCCTCCGAGCTTGTCGCGGTAAAATTCGAGACTTTTCTCCGCGTCCTTAACGTAAAGTCCGACATGGTGTACGCGTTTGATGTCCATAGTATGCCCCCTGACCGTTTTTTGTTATTTCGCCATAGCTACCCGCGCTATTGCACAAACTCACGCTAAGCTCGCAAACTCGCTAAGCGTGAGTATTGTAACATACAGTATAACATATTGCAAGCATTGACGCAAAGATTGCGAACGCACAACCGTTTATGTAGGGGCTTGACCCGCCCTTGTGCGCGACCTGTCATTCTGAGCGAAGCGAAGAATCCCCCGACTAATGCGCACTGTAAGGGGGATTCTTCGCTTCGCTCAGAATGACAGCGGGTGCAGGTGTTGTAACGGGCGGGGTCAAGACCCGCCCCTACGACAACGCGAATCCGATATTACGGTTACGCAAAGTATCAATCGACGCGTTTTGCCTATTTCGCTACCCGCGCCTTTTTCGGGCGTCTCACCGCTTTCTTGCCCGCGAACCAACCGTCCGTGTCCCACGTCTCCGCGTACTCCCGTTCGTCGCCCTCCTCGCCGCCCTGACGGAGGTACAGCGTGCGCGTAACCGCGAGTTTTTCGTCCGAGTTATCGTCCGCGTCGTCATTCTGCGGCGCGGCGGTGTATGTAAGGCGCACGCGGTGTTCGCGGAACGGTTTTCCGCGCTCCTGCTGCCGCGCGAAATCCTCTATTGCGGCGGGCAACATGAAATTCGCCGCGTCCGACGTGATCACGCGCCGCAACCGCTCGTAGTACGCGCTGATCCGTCGGTTCGCGCGCTTCTTCAACCCCGTGACCTCGGGATACGCGAGCTTTACCGACAGCACGGGAAAATCCTCGTACATGAGTACGCGCTCGAACGTCTTTTCGGTGACAATAAACATAAAAATCAACCCCCGCCGCAGTGTATGCGTCGGGGGTTGTAGGTGTTATCGGGTCTCGGCTCACGCGCTCCGCGCAACCTCCGTCCACAACTGTTAATTGTTAATTGCCAATCCACACCTGCACGACGACACCCGCAACTTCCCGCACCCAGAAGAACACAGTCAGGCTCAGCGGCGCGTTTCGGGAACTGACCGTGTACGGCGTTATGCCCTGCCCGCGCGCGATGTGCTGTGCGCGGAACTCGTGGAACCCGTCGGTCGCGATCACCACGTCGTCGAACGGCAGCCCGTTAGCCGCCGTGACGACTTTCGAGAACGCGATGTTCTCCGCCGTCGTCGTCGATTCGCGCTCAACGAAGATGCGCGACGCGTCCACGCCATGCGCTGTGAGCCAGTCGCGCATCGCGTCGCCCTCGGGTTGCAGCTCGTTCGCACCCTGTCCGCCCGAGACGATCACGCGCGCGTCGGGATTCGCGTCGAGATACCGCATCGCGGCGCGCAGTCTGCCCGACAGCATCAAACTCGGCGTCATGTGATCATCAGGCGACAGTCCGCAACCGAGTACGAGCACCGTCGACCCGCTCGGTATATCCGTGTCGTCGAAGTAGCGCGTCAAAATCTGTATGCTCGCCACCGTGAACACGAGTACAACCGCGCACAGTCCGACCACGATCACGCGCGAGACGCACTTGTAAATCCTCGGTATCGCGCGTTTCAATCGCGGTGCGAACACCGCGACGAACGCGAGTATCACCGTGAGCGCGAGCAGCGGCACGGCGTACAGCGGCACGTACATGGCGCACGACACGCCGAGAAATCCGAATATCACGGCAAACAGCGCGAGCAGCAGCCGAAACGCGGCACTGCGCCTGTTTTTCTTACGTGTTTCTGCGCGCATTACAGCTTGCTGTCGTCAGTCTCGTCGAGAATTGCCTTTATCTCCTGTGACGCGCCCGACAGCACGTCTTTCTCGAACGGTGAGCGCAGTCCCGCGTACTCGACGAGCGCGACGAACGTGCGCGTACCGCCCGCGCGGCAGAGTTTCAGGTAGTCCGAGAGCGTGTTCGGGTCGCTCCTGTGCGCGCGGAGGAAGAATTGCATCGCGCACACCTGCGCGAGCGTGTAGTCGATGTAGTAGAACGGACGCTCATAGATGTGCGCCTGACGCTGCCACCGCCGACCGTTTTCGAGGTACTCGTACCCGTCGAAGTCGAGGAACGGCATGTACTCGCGTTCGAGTGCGCGCCACGCGGCGGCGCGTTCGTCAGGCGACTCGTCGGGGTTGTGGTATACGTGGTGCTGAAAGTCGTCCACAAGGCAACCGTACGGCAGGAAATTCAGGATGTCTTCGAGCTGCTGATACAGAAATTTCTCCGTGTCCTCCTTGAAAAACCCCTCCATCCACGGGCGCGTTAGCAGTTCCATAGACATCGAGTGAATCTCGCACGACTCGTACGTCGGGCTCCAATACGGCGGCAGCGGAATCTCGCGCATCGACAGGTATCCCTGAAGCGCATGACCCGCCTCGTGCGTCAGCACGTCCACGTCGTCCTTCGTACCCGTAAAATTCGCGAAGATGAACGGCGATTTGTACGCCGAAAACGACGTGCAGTAGCCGCCCGTCATCTTACCGGGTTTCGCGATCAAGTCCATCAACTCGTTCTCGACCATGAAGTCGAAGAACTCCCCCGCCTCGGGCGCGAGTTCGCGGTACATCGTCTGCGCAAGGGCTACCAACTCGTCTGGCGTACCGTGCGGCACGGGGTTGCCCGTCTTGAACAGGAACGTGTTGTCGTAGAATTTCAGCTTGTCCACGCCTACGCGCTTGCGCTGACGCTCTTTCAGCCCGACAACGAGCGGCACGATGTGGCGTTTCACCTCGTCGCGGTACACTTTGACCATGCTCTCGTCGTAGTCAAACCGCTCCATCTGCGCGTAACCGAGTTCCACGCCGCTCGGAAAACCGAGTGTTTTCGCGATTTTGTCGCGCAGTTTCACGAGTTGCGCGAAAATCTCGTCCAATTCCGCCTGACGCTCCGCGAAAAACGTAAAGTACGCCTCCGTCGCGGCTTTGCGCACGGCGCGGTCGGGCGACTGGCGGTACGGGTCGAGCTGCGTGAGGTTCAGAGTCTTGCCGTCGAACTCGATCTCCGCGCCGCCGAGAATCTCGTCGTACCGCGATTGGAGTCTGTTCTCCTCCTGCTTGTACGGTATGACCTCGGGCGTGATGAGCCGTCGCTCGTTCTCAATCTTGCGGAACAGCAGCGTTCCGAGCGATTTTTCAAGCTCCGCGCGGTACGGCGAGTCGTAAATCGCGTCCGACTGACGCTTGGAGTCGAGCTGCATCTGCGGCATGTTCTCGTCGTAATAGTCGTTCTCCGCCTTGTAGAACTCGTCCTTCGTGTCGATGCTGAACCGCGTCATCGCAACCGAGATGTTCGTCTCAAAATCGTTTTGCTCATCGTAAAGCGCACGGATTACGGTCTCCGCCTCCGCAGCGGACTTTGCGTTGTTCAGCGCGGCGATGAACCTCTCGGTCTCCTCGTGAACGTATTCGGCGGTCACGCGCGAATAGGGTATTTCGTTAAATTTCATGGTGTGGCTCCTTTGATTTGTAATGATATATTTTGATGAATGAATACAATATTACACGCGGTTCATCGTAGGGGACGCCGCCCTCGGCGTCCCGCGTTTCGGGTCTGCGCATTGTCAGGGACGGGACGCC
>JAISJJ010000036.1 GCA_031261585.1 Oscillospiraceae bacterium | reverse complement strand
CTTTCTGCTGATCGACGAACCGACGAACCACCTCGATATGCAGGCGCGCGAGACCGTCGCGCGGTACCTCGGCAGGAAATCGGGGTTTATACTCGTGTCGCACGACCGCGCGTTTCTCGACGCGTGCGTCGACCATATTCTGTCAATCAACCGCGCTGACATCGAGATTCAGAGCGGTAATTTCTCGTCGTGGTACTACAACAAGGAGTTACAGGACGCGTACGAACTCGATAAAAACGAGCAGTTGAAACGCGAGATCGGGCGGCTCGAAACCGCCGCAAAGCGCACGGAAAAGTGGTCGGACAAGGCGGAAAAGACGAAAATCGGCGGCAATCCGAACACGAGCGAGCAAAAAAGTATCGGACACCGCGCGCACGTCGGCGAAAAATCGCGCAAGATGATGGCGCGGTCAAAGGCTATCGGCGAGCGACAGCAGCGCGAGATCGACGAGAAGTCAAAACTGCTGAAAAACATAGAGGAAGCCGCACCGCTCAAACTCTCGACGCTCGAATACCACGCCGCGCGTCTCGTGACGCTCGACAAAGTCACGCTGAGCTACGACGGGCGCGAGGTATGCCGCGACGTGACGTTCGAGGTGCGGCAGGGTGACCGCATCGCGCTGTACGGCAGGAACGGGTGCGGCAAAAGCTCGGTGCTGAAACTCATCTGCGGCGACGATATTGACCACACAGGCGACGTGCGCGTCGGCAGCGGGCTGAAAATCTCGTACGTACCGCAGGACGCGTCGTTCCTGTCTGGCGACCTCAGCGACTACGCCCGCGAGTGCGGCATTGACGAGACGCTGTGCAAGACGATACTGCGAAAACTCGATTTTTCGCGTGTGCAGTTTGAGAAAGATATGCGCGATTACAGCGCGGGGCAGAAGAAAAAGGTGCTGCTCGCCCGCAGTCTGTGCGAGCGCGCGCACCTGTATATCTGGGATGAGCCGTTGAACTACATCGACGTGCTGTCGCGTATGCAGATCGAGGAACTGATTCGCGAGTTCACGCCGACGCTGCTGTTCGTAGAACACGACCGCGCGTTCTGCGACGGCGTGGCAACGGAGATAGTGCAGATGTGACTACGGCTGCCGCTTTGTGCAAACCCAAAAACCTCGTCATTGCGAGCCGCGCGAAGCAATCCAGACCTCGTTCTCACGTCCAACCTTTCGTTTTACGAGAGTGGGACGGGGGAACGGAGACTGGATTGCTTCGTGCGCTCGCAATGACGGGGGTTGGAGCGGGATAATTGAGTAACAGCAGTGACCCTCACTCCAACCTCAACCGATACACCCTTGACGGATACAAAATCCCCGTTCCCGACTTCGCAAAACTGCTCTCGCGGTCGACGCTCATTCCGCATTTGCGCATGACGTTGCCCGACGCGGCGTTCTCAATCGCGTGTTCGGCGACGAACGCGCGCACGCCGAGACTGTACGCGAAGTCGATCATCGCGCGCGCCATCTCGGTCGCGTAACCGTTGCCCCACAAGGCTTTGCGCACGCAGTAGCCGAACCCCCACTCGTCGCCCGTACCCTCGGGTCCGACGCTGCACGTGCCGACAAACTCGCCCGTCGCCTTTGAGAACGCGACGAACGGGTAGTCCGACCACTCGGCGATATCCGTGAACAGCGCGCGCAGTTCCTCCGCGTCCCTATAAAACGGGTCGTGGAGGTACTTGCCCGATTCGCGGTCGCCCCATATACCCCAGACGTCCGCCGCGTCGTCCTGCGTCATTGTGCGCAGGGTCAGGCGCGCGGTTCCAATCGGTGCTGTGAGCATGTTATTCTCCCTTGTACTCTCAAAATATCGCGCAAGCGAACGGACGCGGACATAATGCCCGCGTCCGTTCACTATTTTCACTGCTATATTATGCGGTTTACAGATCCAGAATCTTCTTCGCGGTCTCGTCGCCCACCTCGGTGAGGTAGCGGATACCCGTCTCGCGCGCGGTCTCGCGGTTTGCGGCGAACAGATCACCGCGCGAGATGTCGGAGATCGTGAAGCGGCGCGCACCCGCCATGAGCTGCTGCAAACCCGCGACGAGCTTGTCCGACAGCGTCCAGACACCGATTGCGCCGAGCGGAATGTTCTTCATCTCGTCCTTGCCGAGCTTCTTTTCCACGTCGAAATAGCCCGCGAACAGTTCTTCGGGCGTTGCGGTGGCGTTCTCCGTGACGGAGGGCGGCAGCGCGTCCCAGTTGCCGTTCAGTTTCTCGCGGCGGTCGGGATAGAGCGCGCCCTCGATGTTCGCGCCGAGGAAACCGGGGATCATGAGCGCGCGACCCATGCAGATGAGCTTGGTGAACGGTGCGCCGAGCGCGAGTGCCTTGAAAATCTGATCCTCGCGCGCGATACCGCCCGCGAACGCGAGATCAACGACATCTTCACCCTTTGCGGCGAGGATTGACGCGTACTCATACGCTTTCGAGTGCAGATTGATGGACGGAACGCCCCATGTCTCCATCATGTTCCACGGGCTCATGCCCGTGCCGCCGCCCGAACCGTCGATCGTCAGCAGGTCAAGTTTCGCGTCCGTGGCGAATTTGATCGCCATCGCGAGAGCTTCCATGCCGTACGAACCCGTTTTCAGCGTGATGCGCTTGAACCCGAGCTGGCGGAGGTACGCGACGGAGTCCGCAAAGTCCTTTTGCACTTCGAGATAGCTGTCGCGGTTCGTGTAACCGAGACGGCTGTGGCGCGCGAACGACTTGATCGCGCCGTTGTTGAACGCCGCCTGAACCTCGGGCTTTGTCGGGTCGGGATCGACGATGTAACCGCGATTTTTGAGGAACGTCGCGTATTCAAGGCTCGTGACCTGAATCTCGCCGCCGATGTCCTTCGCGCCCTGTCCCCATTTCAGCTCGATGATGGCTTTGTCGCCGTACTTGTCGATGATGTACTCGGCGACGCCGTTGCGCGTGTCCTCAACGTTCATCTGCACGATGATCGCGCCGTAGCCGTCGAAATAGCGCAGATACACGTCGATGCGGCGGTCGAGTTCGGGCGCGACCTTGATACGTCCGTTCTCGATGACGGAGTTTTTGTCAACGCCGACGACGTTCTCGCCGATGACGATCGGGAAACCGACGATAGCCGCGCCGACCGCGAACGATTCCCAGTACTTCGCCGCGATAAACGTCGAGCCGAGCGCGCCCGTCATGATCGGTGCGCGTGATTTCGTAATTACGTTCTTGCCGAACGAGGTCTCGACCGAGACATTCGGGAAGATACAGTCGTCCGCGTTGTTCGACTCTATGCCGTGCGCGCCGTAGTTGTAACCCTGAATCCGCAGGTTGTTGTAGCTGACGCCGATGTGGTTGGTGTTGGAACTGCCCGCCGTAACGGTACCGAAATCGCGCGGGTAAAGCATTTTGCGGCCTTTGAGCGTGGACATCCACGTCTCGCACTTGCCCTTACAGTCCGCTCTGCACAGTGTACAAAGTCCTGATTCCGCAGGGTTTCCGCGGTTGACTGTGTTCAGAACGTCATTGTTCTTCGGGTACTGGATCATTGTTTTCCTCCAAAAATATTATACCTAATCCGTTCATCATTGAATCGGAAAAGACACACCTTAAAATCGAACCACACGACCGCGACAACGCGGCGGACAGTTCACAGTTTCTACAATTTTCATGCTTTTACAAGCTTGTATATAGTACATGTTCACAGAGCGTTTGTCAAGTGCGAATTTCGAGGTAAAGCGAGTAAATAAACACACAAATTCCGTTGACATTTGGCGAATTATGTCGTATTATAGTTTCATTAACTATAAAACTAATGATTCGGAGGATGTTATGGAAATTGGTTTGGGAAATGAAGTGTTCAAAGTGCCAGGACTAAATTTAGCACCGCGCAACTTCAAATTTGACGATAATCTCAACATTATCGTGGGAAAGAACGGCGGCGGGAAAACGCAACTATTGAAGTGCTTGCGCAATTACTACAAAGCATCGGGCGACAGACGCGTTGTCAATCTGTCGTATCCACAGGCAAATTACGCCTCTGAGTACATGTATACCTTAAAAGGCGATGTGCCCGAAATTGAGAAGATCATAGCAGATCGCGACTTCTCTGCGGTCGATAATTTTCTCGACTGTGTCTACAACTCTCATGACAATTATTTGAATAAAGATTACGAAGGAACGCGCTTGAACGAAATTATGGACAAGTTGATCTCACGTCGATTCAAATACGACCGCCCATCGTATGGAGTCAAATTCACACGCGATGAGAAAGTTGAAAATATGTCGCCGGGGCAACGCTCGCTTTTTTACACGTCGTTTTTGCTGTATTTGCTCGAAGAATACACGATCGCGGACGACAGCGACGACAGTAAAAAGTTGATACTGCTTGTCGATGAACCTGAGTTGCATCTGCACCCGGGAATACTGATAGAATTTATAAAATTACTGAGAGATCTCCCGTCCGTGCAGACCGTTTGGGTCGCTACACACGCCGTGACGCTACTGCCGAGCGTTGAGTTCGACAACATCACGCTCATCAAAGACGGAGAACTTCAAGAACGTGACAGCGGGTTGTACCGCGCAGCGTTCAATGAGTTGCTCGGAGATGTAGAGGACGGTGACGGTCTCGAACGCTTTCGCCTGTTTTTTGCCAATATTGACGCGTGGTCGTACTATGACTTCATATCACAATGCCTGACGGCAAAACCCGAAACTGTTCCATACGCACTCAAAGACGACGCGCAAGTAAACCAGTTTGTCGATTTTGTTAACGAGAAGCGAGACTTATTTAACGGATCGAGGCTACCATTTACAGTGTTAGACTTCGGCGGCGGCGATGCACGACTCGGCAAGAACATTTACGAGTACCATGGAAAAATTTATAAAGATATGCTGTATAAAGTATACGATCCTTTTCATGAAATAATCAGCAACGCTTGGATTGCAGAATACTTTAACGATTTCAACGTTGTCAAAAAAAGCGAAAATGAATTTGGTGCTTACGAGGTCGTTGTCCTCATGAACACGTTGCACGAAATCCCCGTTGTGGGAGAATTGGATTGGTTGGACACTTTCAGAAAAATACAAAGTGTCATAGCAACCAAAGGTTATCTGATGCTTGTCGAAGTACCCGCGTTGCGTAAAGGCGAAAAGCCCGACACAAAGCATGGCTATATCGTTCTTGAAGAACAGTCTGTAAACGCGCTTTTCGACACGGACGAGAGCAACCACATACGTTCGTTTGCGCCAGACAAATCGAGCAACGCGTTCTTTATCCCCGCTACGCTGCTCGATAATGTCACAACCGAAACAATAAAAGATGCGTTGAAAGTGTTAAAAGATGTCACTCATGAAAAAATACTGCAACGAGAAAATCTCAAACCGCGCGTATACGCGTTTTATACGCAGCAGTATTTTAACATCGAAGCGGCGTTGGCGTTATGTGAGAAAAGGAGATAGTTGCGCAACTCATCTGCCCCACCGCTTCTGTTATACTACTATTAATGATTTTGACAGCACCGCGATCGCCGTCACCCCTTATAAAACTCCCGCCCGTACCGCCATGCTTCATCATTCATCCACAGTGCGGCGTTGTCGAGACTGGTGTCGCCGTGTCGGGACAGTATGCCGCCGAAGAACGCGAAGCCGCCGTCGGGTGCGTACTCGTCGATGCAAGCGCGCACGGCACCTCGCACCTCGTCCTCTGTGTAGCCGTCGTGCGGCACCCACGAGAACGCGCCCGCGACGGAGATTTTGCCCTTGTAGCGGCGTTTGACCTCGTGAATGTCGTTGCCGAGCTGTGCGGGATCCCACAGGCGCGTGCCGATGTCGTACATGTCGTCGAGGAATGTCTCACACGCGCCGCAGTTGTGGAACTGCACGGGTATGCCGCGCTCGACGGCGGGTTTCGTGAGCCGCGCGTACACGGGTTTCAGCACGTTTTTGAAAAACGTCGGCGACACGAACGGGAATCGCGCGGCGGCGGTGTCGTCCAAAAGGTACAGCAGGTCGGGTTTGTAGAACTCGACCGTTTTTTCGACTATCGGCACGTACAAATCCGCCATGTAGTTCAGCAACGCGCCCACCTCGTCGGGGTCCTCCGCGACCGCCATCAACCCTCCCGTGAACCCCATGAGCGCGATGAGCTGCTGAAACGGCATAAGCCCGATCGTCGCCATGATCGCGGACTCGCGGCGATCCGCGCCGCTGTCCTCAATGTCGCGTTTCGCGAGTTGCTCCCAGTCGATACCGTCGGGTATGCTCGGCGCGTGTACGATTTTGCGCCAATCCGCGATGTCGTCGAGCAAAAAGTGGCTCGAGTCGGGGATACACGCGAAATTCGTCTCCTCGTTCGCAATGTAGTCCACGCCCCAAATATCGGTGCGCCCCGTCTCGGCGGGGGACAGGTGCGTCTCGTCGAACAGCGACGGTCCGACGATGCGCACCCCGCTCTCGTTGTAACCGGGGAAACCCATGGCGTAGACGGGAACCCACTCGGGCATCTCGCCGCGCACCATGCGCAGAAAATTCTCGCGGGGTGTAAGATGTGCGTTAGACATTTTCGGGAACCTCCTGATTAAAATCTCGGTCGATAATCTTCATATAGATTAAATCCAAGTACGCGCCGTGCCTGAACACCACCTCGTGCCGCCGCCCGTGCTCGCGGAAGCCTGCTTTCTTGTAACACTTAATGCCGCGCGCGTTGTCGGACAGCACGGCGAGCATAATGTTGTGCAGGTTCAGCGTGTTAAAGCCGAAGTCGAGCAGCAGACGAATGGCGGCGGAACCGTAGCCCTTTGAGCGGTTTTCCGCGTCTCCGATAAACAGACCGAGTTCGGCGGTGGGTTGATGTGGTTAATGCCCATAAAGCTCACAACGCCGAGCAGCGTGTCGTCCGCCGTTCGCACGATGGCGAAGTTGTACCCGCCGTCAGCCATGCTGCTCAATGCCGCGCGCTCGGAATCCATGCTGATAATTTTAGTCGCAAACATCGTGTACGCGCCGATTTCGGGGTCGTTGACCCACACGGTGAACGTCTCCGCGTCGTCGGGATTGAGCGGCGAGAGGTAGACGCTGTCGCCGACGAGCTTTTTGAAGTAGCGCGGCATTACGAATTACCCCCGATTATCACCACGTTTTTCAGCGCGCCTTTCGTCGAATCTTCGAGTGCCTCTTTTATATTGTCGAGCGTGAACCTGTGCGTCAGCAGCGCGTCTATATCGACGTAACCGCGCCGATAGTAGTCCATATATATCGGTATGTCGCGGCGCAGGTTTATCGCGCCCATGACGCTGCCCGTGATGCGCTTGCCGAACAGGTATTCCATGGCGTTTATGTCGTGCAGATACTCGTTCTCCCACAGCTCATGCCCGACGATGACGGTCTGCCCCCACTTCGCGGTCAGATCGGACGCGAGACGCTTGATTGTCTTGCCCGCGACGGCGACGATGCAGTGGTCAACGCCGTACGCGTCGCCCGCGCCCGTCCCCGCAGCGAACGTACCCGTGATTTTTTTCAGCTCCGCTATCACGTCCTGCGTTTTCGGGTTGATCGTGTGCGTCGCGCCGAATTTTTTCGCGGCTTCGAGTTTCACGTCCATCACGTCCACCGCGATAATCGGCACCGCGCCGCTCAGCCGCGCGCCCATGATCGCGGAAAGTCCCACACCGCCCGCGCCGACGACGGCGAAGCTCTCCCCCGCCTTGATTTTGCACCGATTCAGCACCGCGCCGAACCCCGACATAAACCCGCACGCGAGTGCGGAACCGATCTCGAACGGGATATCGTCGTCGAGCTTGCATAGCATGTTCTCGTGCGCGTTCGTGTATTCCGCGAAACCCGACGCACCCGAACACGTCTGCGTGACACGCTCACCGTTCAACCGCGTGTACGGCGACGGGACGCGGAACGACATAGGCGGGATATTCTCGCAGAACCACTCCTGACCCAAGAGACACGGTTTGCACGTCCCGCAACCCGCGCGAATCTCGGTACACAGCACGCGGTCGCCCTCGCGCACATACGTCACGCCGTCGCCGATTTTGTCGACGATACCCGCGATCTCATGCCCCGCGATACCGGGACCGTCGTACGCTCCGTGTTCGCCGCGCAGCGCGTGAATGTCGCTGTGGCAGATGGTGCAGGTCATGATTTTGACGCGTACCTCGCGGTACGCGGGTTCGTCGAGCTCAACGGTCTCGACAACGATGTCTTTTTCGGCGTCGTCGCCCATGCGCGGCACGATTGCGGCTTTGATTTTCATGTGATTTCTCCTTTTACGGCTGTGGTTGAGGGACTCCGAGGGCGGCGTCCCGTCCCTATTGCGCGCGCCATTTGGCGCGGGCTATTTTCTGCGTTTGGCAACGCTGTCTGTCCTTGCCGGACGGTTGTTGTTCTCGTAGGGGCGGGTCTTGACCCGCCCTTATTCCTCGATTGCGCGCCGTTGGCGCGGGTTATGCTCTGCGCACCGCGCATCTGTCCGCGCTCGCCGCGCGGCGTTACTTTCTGTCGGGAGAAAGTAACCAAAGCCCGTTGGAGGGAACGCACCGCGCCGTTCTCGCTTCCGTGAGACGCTCGAACGCCAGCGGCGGCGAGGGTGGGCAAAAACCGAAAATTCCTTTTGCCGAGAACGGCAGTATCTGCGGAGTTTGGGGCGAATCACTCCAAGACCAACCGTTGTTGCTTCGCTTAGGCGAGAAAAATGCGTCACGCCACATCAAAAGATACTGCGGCTCGTTTCGCTGCCGCACATTGGCGTTTGTATATGTCTTGGCTCTCGCGCACGTTTCACGGTTTGTGTAGGGGCGACCCTGTGTGGTCGCCCTGTTGTGGTACCTGTACCCTCAAAGATTTTCATCTCAATATCGCTTCGCATATACTTTCCTGTTTACAGCGTCAGTGTCAGCACGTCAGCCGACTTTGTGAATCCGACGCTGTACGCGAGTTGCTCGGACGCGTGATTTTCGGCGTTGCACGACCACAACGGACATTTGCCGAGCTTTATGATGTTTGCGGCGCATTGTGTGACCGCAGCCGCCGCATATCCTCGTCTGCGGTGCGCCGGCAGCGTGTTTATCCCTATTTCCTGCACTTCGCCGCGCAAATAAGGCATTCCGGGCGCGTCCGTGCAGCAAACGAGCGACCCGCCGTCGAACACCCCGACGCAGGTACCGTCCGCCGCCATCGAGTCAAAGTATTCGCGCAACCAGTCGATGTCGGTGTCGTTTGGATTGCCGCGTTTGAAGAAATCGAGAAAGCGCGCATAGTCGCCGCACCCCAGCGTTTGCGCGATACCCGAAACACCGCGCGGATCGGTATACGCAAATTTCAGGTCGTGCTTTGGTTCGACCCCGAACGCATCCTCAAATAATTGCGCGAGTTCCGCAACGGCAATCGGCAGCCGCAACGCGCGGCTCAACGCGTCAATCTTCTCCGCGGCTCTGTCGCCGTAGGAGATGATGATTCTGCCCTGCTGACACCAACAGTACACGTCAAACTGCCGTACAAACCCGTATTGCGTCACGTTGCGCTCCGATGAGTAGACGCAGCGCACGCCGTCCGTTCGCAATACACGAGCGTCGCCGCCGAGCCAATGCGCGTAATAACGCTCGGTCGTCGAAATTGCGTCCATTACACGTGCGCCGCGCCGTCGACGATCAGATTCTGCCCTACTACGAACAGGTGCTCCTGCGCGAAGAACAGAGCGACGCGCGCGATGTCAATCGGCTGCGCGACGCGTCCGAGCGGTGTCACGGACGCTACGTATGCGAATTCCTCGGGTGTCGAGTCCTTTTTCATCGGGGTATCGACCATTCCCGGTGAGATCGAGTTGAAGATGATGTTGTCGGGCGCGTATTTCGTCGCGAACGCCTTGGTCTGCGTTATCGCCGCGCCCTTGCTCGACACGTACGCGGGCGACGAGTACTGCCCGTCCACGCCGCACACCGACGTGATGTTCACGACGCGCCCGTAGTGCGCGGCTTTCATCGACGGCAGCACCGCGAGCGTCATGAGATAGTGTCCGAGCGCGTGGATTTTGAAAAATTTCAGGTACTCGTCGGGCTCCTGCAACTCGAACAGGTCGCGGAACGACTGACCTGGCTGCAAATCCGACTCGATACCCGCGTTGTTGACGAGGATATCGACACGCCCGAATGTCCCCAACACCCGCGATACGCCTTGTTTCACAGCGTCCTCGTCCGATACGTCGACGCGCAGCGCGAGCGCGTTCGAGTACTGCGCGCACTCGATGCGCGTCTCTTCAAGTTTCTCCGCGCGCCGCCCGAACAGCGCGACGTTCGCGCCGCCCTTGGCGAGTTCGACGGCACACGCGCGCCCGATACCCGTACCCGCGCCCGTGACAATCGCGGTGCGTCCCGCGAGGTTGTAGTTTGAGTATTCCATGCATCACCCTCCATTGTGTAATATTACGCCGTCGTTTTCCAAATTACGCTGCAACTCCGCAACGTCAAGCCCCGCGAAATCGTCCGAAAAATCCGAAATCATCGCCGCCGCCGTTCCCGCCGCCTGTCCCGTCACGGCGCACGGCGGTATCACGCGCGTCACGTCCCACAGCGCGTCTGTCACGGAGATGCACCGTCCCGCCGTGATGAGGTTCTTCACTTTCGAGCCGAACAGCGTCCCGTACTCGATCTCGAACACGGGACCGCGTTTGCGCCAGTCGCCCGTCATGCCGATGCTGTCCGCGACGTGTTGTCGGTCGGTGTCAATGTCCTGCGTCGCCGCGCCGACGATGCGCCGCGACATACGCACGAGCGGGATACTCGAAATCGTGACGGGGACGTATTCGGGGTCGGTCGCGCGCGCCGATTCAATGTCCGCGAACATCTTCTGGTGCGCCTCGATGACGGCGCGGCTCAGCTCCTCGCCGTCGAACCCCGAAAAGCGGAAGTTTTTGTCGAGAGCCTCGACCATAACGTTGTCGTAGTCCGTGTCGTCCTTCACGGCGTTCTCGTCGGGTATCACGTCCGCAAGCCCGAACATTTTGAGATTGACCTTGCCGTGCGAAAAGTAGTAGTACCAACTCGCAAGACCGTTGCCGCCGTGGTGCGCGGCTGTCTCGGCACCCGCCAAATGGCAGATATCCGCGTCGCCCGTGCAGTCGATGACGGACTTCACCGCAATCGCGCTCCGCCCTGATTTGTTCTCGGCTATCACGTGCGTTATCTTGCCGCCGCGCTTGTGTACGGACACCGCGAGGGTGCCGTACAGTATCGTCACGCCGAGGTCGAGCAGCAGTTTTTCCGCGCGAATGGCGAACAGATGCGGGTTAAACTGCGTTATGTAGCGGTTTTTGATGCGCTCGGCTCTGTCGTCTCCGTCGAGCCACGCGGTGGGGTAGTTCGCCTCGGCGCCGTGCGCAATTGAAAGTTTCAGCAGTTCCTCCGCTATGCCGAACGTGACCTGATTGCCCTCGCCGTCGTCGAGCGGGAGGTAGATCGTCACGAGACCGAGCGTCGCCATGCCGCCGAGAGCGTACTCGCGCTCCATGAGTATCACGTTCGCGCCGTGACGCGCCGCCGCAATCGCCGCCGCAATGCCCGCGATACCGCCGCCCGCTACGAGTACGTCGCACGACGCGGTGACGGAAAGTTTGCGTTCGGGTTCGTATATGTGTTGTGACAATTGTATACCTCACGAAGTCTTTTGCCGAAATTATAACATTTCGCGAGAGATTTGTAAAGCACGAGATGGATTATTTCGCGCCGTTCCCGCGCTCCATCTCTCGTCATTGCGAGCGCACGAAGCAATCCAGTCCCCGCAACCCACGTCCTACTCCGTAACACGCGGATTCGGACGAGGAAACGGGGTTCCGGATTGCTTCGCGCGGCTCGCAATGACGAGGGTTTTTTGGTTGCGAACAGTAAATGCGGAAGCCGCAACGCTCCAAAACAAAGCCAAAACCCCTCCAAAATAAAACGCTTGACTATTCACACCGCGCGATGTACAATATTCAAATATTATTTACAAGGAGGACCCGCGCATGATACTTGTACTCAAACCCCTCGTGACCGACGCCGAAATAGACTCCCTGCAAAACTATCTCACCGGGCGATATAGCGTGCAGATTCATCTCTCGCGCGGGGTCGACTCCGTCATTCTCGGACTGGTCGGCGACACCGCGCACGTCGACATTGAAGCCGTTGCGGCGCAAGACATTGTCGAGCGCGTGACGCGCGTCGGTGAGCCGTACAAAAAAGTCAACCGCAAGTTCCACCCCGACGACACCATCGTCACCGTGGGCGGATTTCCTATCGGCGGCAAACAATTTGCGGTCATAGCGGGACCGTGTTCCGTGGAGACCGAGCCGCAGATAACCGAGGTCGCCGAGCGCGTCAAGTCGGCGGGCGCGCAATTCCTGCGCGGCGGGGCGTACAAACCGCGCACGTCGCCGTACTCGTTCCAAGGTCTCGGCGCGGAGGGCATCGACCTGCTCATCAAGGCGCGCGAAAAGACGGGACTGCCTATCGTCTCGGAGATCATGTCGTCCGACGCGCTGCACGATTTCGACGACGTGGACATCATTCAGGTCGGCGCGCGCAACATGCAAAATTTCTCGCTGCTGAAACTGCTCGGCACGTTCGGCAAGCCCGTACTGCTCAAACGCGGACTTGCGAACACGATTGAGGAGTGGCTCATGAGCGCGGAGTACATCATGGCGAGCGGCAACGAAAACGTGATCCTGTGCGAGCGCGGTATTCGCACGTTTGAGACCGCGACGCGCAACACGCTCGACATTTCGGCGATACCGCTCGTCAAGAAGCTGTCGCATCTGCCCGTAATCGTCGACCCGACGCACGCGTCGGGCATACCGTGGCTCGTCGAGCCGCTGACGATGGCGTCAATCGCGGCGGGTGCCGACGGTATCATGATCGAGGTGCATAACGACCCGCCGAGGGCGTTGTCCGACGGCGCGCAGGCACTCACGCCTGACCAGTTCGACGCGGTATCGGCGCGTATGCGCGAGGTCGCGCCCGTGTTCGGCAGGACTATATAATGCCGCAAACCATTGCGATTATTGGTCTCGGGCTGATCGGCGGCTCACTCGCCAAGGCTGTAAAACTGCACACACCGCACCGTGTCCACGGCATTGACCACGATGCGGACACCCTCGCCGCCACGCTCGGCAGCGGTGCCGTTGACGATGCGGGTACCTCCGCTCACGCCGAACGGCTGCTCGCCGACGCGGATATCGTGATTGTCGCGCTCAGCCCAGACGCAACGGTTGAGTGGGTGGAGCGGTACGTCGGCGCGATACGTGAAAACGCAGTCGTCACAGACGTTTGCGGCGTAAAACGGCACATTATACAGCACCTCGCGCCGCTGTGTTCCGCGCACGACCTGCGCTACGTCCCCGGTCACCCGATGGCGGGACGCGAGCGCGGCGGCTTCGCAAACTCCGACGCGGAACTGTTCAAAAATTGCAGTTACATATTCACACCCGACGAACACACGGACTCGGACGCGCTCGAAACACTGCGCACGCTCGTGACCGACCTCGGTGCGGCGCGGGTGACGATAACGACAGCGGAACACCACGACCGCATGATCGCGTTCACGTCACAACTGCCGCACGTCCTCGCGGGCGCGTACGTCAAGTCCGACACGAGCGCGGGTCACGTCGGCTACTCGGCGGGCAGTTACCGCGACGTATCGCGCGTCGCCGCCGTAGATGAGACGCTGTGGAGCCGCCTGCTCCAACTGAACCGCGACAACCTCACAACAGAGATAGACACCCTGATAACCCACCTAACGCAATACCGAAACGCCCTAACCACCGACGACGCAAACACGATAGCATCGGTAATCAGGGATGGCAGAGAGCGAAAGTTGGAGATAGACGGAGTGACGTGACAATTAACAATGAACAATTAACAATGCGAATCACGAGTTGACAATTGCGTGTCTCTCGTCCTCGTAGGGGGCGATGTCCACATCGCCCCCTGCTTTCTCGCCGAGCGCAACTCTGTCATTCAGAGCGAAGCGAAGAATCTCATGCGCTAATTCTGTCATTCTGAGCCTGCGAAGAATCCCCTTGATTACCGATTCATCACGCGACTTGCGTCGCGGGCATTTTTAATCTTTTCGATAGCTTGTCCGCGCTCGCCGCGCGGCGTTACTTTCTGTCGAGAGAAAGTAACCAAAGCTCGTTGGAGGGAACGCACCGCGCCCTTCTCGCTTCCGTGAGACGCGAGAAGGGCAGCGGCGGCGAG
>JAISJJ010000127.1 GCA_031261585.1 Oscillospiraceae bacterium | reverse complement strand
GAACAATTAACAATTTCGGGGGTTTTGGACGGGGTTGCGGACGGGGGCAAACACCGCCGACTGCGGTCGGCACCCCCTTTCCGAAAGGGGGCAGGGTTTGGACGATGGTTCGTAGGGGACGCCGCCCTCGGCGTCCCGTCCCCGATAACGCTCAGACCCAAAATACGGGACGCCGAGGGCGGCGTCCCCTACGCAAGATGGTGCAAGGTTTGACGCAGGAGCAAGAACCAAGACCCTGACACGCGCAGCAGTGCGGCAGCGAAACGAGCCGCAGTGTCTTTTGATGCGGCGTGACGCCCTATTCTCGCCTTAGCGACGCAAGTCGCGCGCATTATAAAAATCCATGCGCCCGTAGCTCAGTTGGATAGAGCGTCAGCCTCCTAAGCCGAAGGCCCCCGGTTCGACCCCGGGCGGGCGTACCAATTGCAAATCCCTCATCTCAGTACGGTCTGTCGGTCAACAAAACGCAATTGCGATTTTGCGTCGCTATTTTATTTGAGGAGAAAATCATGCACACAAAATTCAAGTCAATCACCGCACTGATACTCAGCCTGCTAATCGTCTTTTCGCTTGCAACCTGCGCAAAAACGCCGAGCGAAGTACCAACAGACACATCGCCCACACCGACCGAACCTGTTCCCGCGCTTGGGGATTTCATCAGTGCGTACAGCGACGCGGTTGACGCGGAATGGGCGTATAACCTCGCCGTTGAGATCATCGAAAGCGGCGAATATGCCGACAATCGGCTCGGCGACAGACAGTCAGGCTCCGACGCGGAACACCGCACGGCGGCAAAAATCGCCGAGGTTATGGCGAGCATCGGGCTGACCGATGTCACGCCTGACCCCGTTACCGTTGACCGTATTCAGGCGGGAAATTCGGGCTTGACGCTGGACGGCAGCGACCGCGAGATCATTCTCCACGCGTATCAGACCAACGGAACGCCGACAGGCGGACTGACGGGCGAGATTATCGACGTTGGTACGGGAACCGCGGCTGAGTACGAGGGACTTGACGTAACGGGAAAAGTCGTGCTTATCGACATCAACCAACGCGCCAACTGGTGGATTGGCGAACCCGTGATACAGGCTATCGAAAAAGGCGCGGCGGGGCTAATCGCGTGCAGTGTGGCGGGATTCTCCGAAATATCCGACGACGCATACAACGCGAACGACTTCTGCGGTCCCGCGACTATCCCGACGGCGAGCATCACGCGTAACGACGCCGCGTATCTGCGCGCGAATATGACGGACGGCGTGGCAATCGGTACGTTCGTCGTTGACAACGAGTACTCCAAAGACGGCACAAGCTACAACGTGCGCGGCACCATCAAGGGGCGCGACAGCAGCGAAGCGATAATCTTCGGCGCGCACTACGACGCGTATTATGAGAGTTTTCAGGACGACACAATCGCGTGGACAGGTATGCTCGCGATTGCGAAAGCCATGAGTGACTCGGGTTATGTTCCCGAGCGCGATATCATCTTCGTGGCTCACGGTGCCGAGGAGTGGGGCGAGAGCAACACGAATTACGATTGGGCGTTGGGCTCGTATCGCCAGATAACGGAAACTCGCGCCGAATGGCAGGGGAAAATCGTCGCGTTCATCAACTTTGAGCTGCCTGCGTACGAGTTCGCGAGCTACACATATACACATTCCGCGCCCGAGAGCTACGGTCTTGTCGAGCGATATACGAACTCCGAATACGCCGCGAAGCCTGTCGGCGTATACCCCGACGGCATTTTGACCGACGGCTATCAGACCTATACATATTCCGACGATTTCTCCTACTACGTCTCGGGTGTCCCGTCGTTCATCAACGGGTTCCTGATTGACGTTGAAAACGACGGCGATGTCTACGATTTCTACTACAAATATTACCACACGAACTTCGACACCAAAGACACCTACAACGCGGCGGTGCTCGAATGGCAACTGAAATTCTACGGTGGGCTTGGGATTTTCATCGACAACACCCCTGCGGTGGAGTTGGACTTCGGCTATCAGGCGGAGCGTCTGCGCGATTCGCTTAACGCAGAGATAGCCACGTTATACGCCGACGGCGGCGCGGCATACTTAGCCGCAATCGAGAAATACACCACCGCCGCAGACGCTCTGACCGCGAAGATTGACGACATCAACGCCCGTTATCTCGCGGCGGCAACAGCTGACGAGCGCGCCGAGATTATGACAGAGGGCAAAGCGTTAAACCGCACAACACTCGCGATTTTCAAGTCGACGCAGGACGTGTTGCTCGCGGTTTCGGCGGAAACGCCGATTGTCCCGCACGAGTGGTATCAGTCGAACATCGAACTGATCAGAGAAACGGTTGCGTACCTCGAAGCGGGCGACGTTCAGTCGGCGGTTGACGAGACGGCGTGGCAAATCAACGGCATCGCCGAATGGTACGCGATGTTCTTCGACGAGGCGACTGTGGCGCACATTCGCGGAGCGTACGCGGGTGAGTTCGCGCCGCTCAACTGGGCGCAGGGCAAGACGTTCACGCTCGCCGACGTACAGGCGGCGACGCGCCTTATAACCGCCGCTTACGACGAGACGAATGGGGACTTTTCCACCGCGATAGCGATCTACAACGCCGCGTTAATCGAACAGGTGGGGTGGTACGCCGCGATTCTCGTCAGAGAAACCGAAGCGATCAACGCCCTCGCGGACGAAATGACGTTCTGAGAAGATAGAACAGCAATCGAAACATCACCCTGCCGTGCAAAACGGCAGGGTGATGTTTTGTGCGGTGTGGACAAATAACGTTGACGGATTGGTCATAAGCGCGAACCTATTGTAGGGGTCGGTCTTGACCGACCCGCTTCTGCGTCACGCGGACAACGGGCGGGTCAAGACCCGCCCCTACGACAACGCGAATCCGTTATTGTGGTGCCGACATGTTTTAAGCGCGCGTGTCCACACAAAAAAATATCCATTGCGTCGCGGCGGCGAGTATGGTATAATAACCCTCATGAATATTTTATACATCATCATTCCCTGTTATAATGAGGAGTCCGCGCTCGAACTCACGATGGGCGTACTGCTCGAAAAGCTGCACAGTCTCGTCGGCGCGGGGCGCGTCAGTCCTGACAGCCGCGTGCTGCTCATCGACGACGGGTCGAGCGACCGCACGTGGGAGATTATCGAGAATCTCGCCGCGACGGACGCTGTGTGCGGACTGAAACTCTCGCGCAATCGCGGCACGCAGAACGCGCTGTCGTGCGGATACGACTACGCGCGGCGTTACGCCGATATCGCCGTGTCGACCGACGCGGATTTGCAGGACGACCCGAACGCCATCGACCTCATGCTCCGCGAGTTTGAGAACGGCGCGGACATCGTGTACGGTGTGCGAAATCGCCGCGACGTGGACTCGCTCGGCAAACGCGCGAGTGCCGTGTTGTTTTACAAATTTATGCGCGCACTCGGCAGCGAGAGCGCGTACAACCACTCGGATTACAGACTATTGTCCCGCCGCGCGATGGACGCGCTCGCCGAGTACACCGAGCGCGACATGTTTATCCGCGACGTGACGCCGCTGCTCGGGTTCAAGTCGGCTGTCGTGCAGTACGAGCGCGGCGCGCGCAACGCGGGAACGTCGAAGTACAATTTCGCGAAGCTCGCGAAACTCGCGCTCGACGGTATGTGCAGCGCGAGTCTGCGACCCGTGCGGCTGATCGCGATAGGCGGGATTGCGATGATCGCCGTCGCCGTGCTGACGGTTATCGTGTCGTTTTTCATCGGACTTGCGGCGCGTGAGCCGATATCGGGTTCCACACTCGTGATCGCGACGATATGGTTCGTCGGCGGCATCATCACGGCGGGCGTCGGTGTCGTGGGGGAGTATGCGGGGCGCGCGTTCATGGAGGCGAAACGTCGCCCGCGCTTTCACATCGAGACTGAGATCGGGTTGCCCGAAAAAAAGCGATATGAGGATTGATTTTTGAGTAAACAACACGGACTTGACCTGACGCAGGGCGACATAAAACGTCTGCTCGTGCGTTTCGCGCTGCCGTTCGCGCTGTCGGGCATTGTATCGGCGTTTTACGGCATGGCGGATATGTTCTTCATCGGGCAGTACTGCTCGGAGGAGGTACTTGCGGGTGTCGGCAACGGCGCGAACATCATGCAGATCGTGTACACGGGCATGATGGCGATATCCGCCGCAGGCTCTGTGCTTGTCGGGCGCAGAGTGGGGGAGCGCGACGACAAAGAGTGCGCAAAGGCGACGGGGACGTTCCTGTTCGTCGGCGTGCTGCTCGCCGTTTTTTCGACGCTGCTGATCATCGCGTTGCGCGCGCCGATGCTCTCGATACTCAAAGTTGTGGAGGTCGCGAGACCGTCCGCGTCGCGGTACGTCATCTACTGCATACCGGGACTGCCGTTCATCGTCGGGTTCAACGTGATCGGAGCGATTGCCCGCGGTCTCGGCAACTCAACCGCGCCGAGTATCGTCGGCGTTATCGGTTGCGTCGCGAATATCGCGCTCGACTGGCTGTTCACGGGCGTTTTCGGTTGGGCGGAGTTAGGTGTCGCCGTCGCGACGAGCATCTCACAGCTCATCACGTTCGTGGTTATCGGGATATGGATTCTGCGCGTCAAGTTCCCGTACAAGTTCACGAAACGCGATTTCCGCATCGACGGCGCGTCGTTCCGCTCGATTTTCCGCGTCGGTATCCCGCTGTGGATGCAGGAGCTTTTGGTACATATATCGTTCCTGATAATTGCCGTAATCGTGAACATGATGGACGATCCGCTGACAAAAACCGCAGTTGCGGCGGCATCGGTCGCCGTTGTGTCGAAGATATTCACGCTTGGCGCGCTGTTCCCCGCGTCGATCAGCCAAGCCGTAGCCGCTATGACGGCGCAGAACATCGGTGCGGGGCGGCGTGATCGAGCGTTCGCGTCCATGAAGTGGGGCGTTATCTTCTCACTCGCGATTGACGCGGCGATAGTGCTGTGGTGGCAGATCGCGCCGACCTCGGTGACGAGCCTGTTCGCAAACGAGGAAGGCGCGGCGGTTATTCTGAGCGCGGCGGCGTACTTGCGCTCGTTCTCGCTCGATATGCTGCTCATCGCGCTCATCTTCCCGATAAACTCGTACCTGTCGGGTTGCGGCAAGTCGTACGTGTCGATGCTGCACAGCATGATAGCGACGTTTGCGGTGCGCATACCGCTGTCGATTCTGTTCTCGCGCTCGGACGTGTTCCTCACGGGCGACGCGCTGAATCACAAGCTCTATATGCTCGGTCTCGCCGCGCCGATAGCGTCTGTGCTGTCCATCGTCATATGCGCCGTCTACGTCTACCGCCAACAGCGGCAATGGCGCACACTCGATGCGGCAGTCTGACCTGTTCGCGCTGCTTGCGGCGCACGGTTTCCGCACGTCGAAATCGCTCGGGCAGAACTTTCTCATCGACGAGAGCGTACCCGAACGTGTCGCGGAGTCCGCTATGCTCACGCCTGAGACACACGTGCTTGAAATCGGTCCCGGTATCGGCGCGCTGACGCGGTATCTCTGCGAGCGCGCTGGGTTCGTGACCGCGATAGAACTCGACAAGCGGCTGCCTGACATACTGCGGGAGCGTCTCGCGGACTGTTCAAACTACGAGATAGTCCTCGGCGACGCGCTGAAACTCAACCTCGCACCGCTCATGTCGCGCGGGTACACCGACCTGCGCGTCGCGGCGAATCTGCCGTACAACATCACGTCGCCGATCATCGCGAAGCTGCTCGAATCGCACCTGTTCGCGTCAATCACCGTCATGGTGCAGCGCGAATTTGCGCACCGTGCCGCCGCGTCGGCGGGTACGTCAGACTACGGCGCGTTCACCGTGTTCGCGCGATATCACGCGGACTGCGAACTGCTGTTCGACGTGCCGCCCGACGCGTTTGTGCCGCGTCCGAACGTCGTGTCCACGGTTCTGCGTCTGACACCGCACGCGCCGCCGAGCGAGGTCGCGGACGAGCGCATGTTCTTCCGCGTCGTCAAAGCCGCGTTCGCGCAGCGGCGCAAGACGCTCGTCAACGCGCTGACGGCGGGGTTTTCGGAACTGTCGAAGAGTGAGATCGCGGAGATCGTGGAGCAATGCGGACACCTGCCGACCGTGCGCGGCGAGACGTTCGGGATACCCGAGTTCGCGAGAGTCGCGGAGTTGATTGCGGAGCGAATCGGGTGACGCGTATCTAAAAAATGATATTTGTGCGCGTAAGGGCGGGACTCACCCGCCCTTATGTGATTCAAAACAAGACAAAACGTGAAATTAGTGAAATATTTATAATCAGATATTGCATTTGCGCGTCGGATATGCTATAATATGACGGTTGAAATGAAAGTTTCAAGTAAAGAAGTTGCAAAAAAGGAGATTTAATGCAGAATTTCGGCAAAGTCCTCGTCGCTAATCGCGGCGAAATAGCGATACGCATTTTCCGCGCGTGTTTCGATCTGCGGATCGGCACCGTCGCGATGTACTCTAATGAGGACACGTTCTCGCTGTTCCGCACGGTGGCGGACGAGGCGTACATGATCGGCAAGAACAGATCGCCCCTCGCGGCGTACCTCGATATTCCCGCGATCATCGAACTCGCGAAAAATCACCACGTCGACGCGATTCACCCCGGGTACGGGTTCCTGTCCGAGAACGCGGAGTTTGCGCGCGCGTGCGAAGCTGCGGGCATCAAATTTATCGGACCGCCGTCGGACGTGTTGGCGAAGATGGGCGACAAACTCGCGGCGAAAGCCATCGCGGGTTCGTGCGGCGTTCCCGTCATACCCGGAGACAAGACGCCGCTCGCGAGTGCCGATGAAGCCGCCGAGAAAGCCGAGCGATACGGGTACCCCGTCATTCTGAAAGCGGCGGCGGGCGGCGGCGGGCGCGGAATGAGACGCTGTGACAACCGCGACGACGTGTACCGTGAGTTCGCGCTCGTAAAAAGCGAGGCGCAAAAGGCGTTCGGCAACGATGACATCTTCATCGAGAAGTTCCTCATCGAGCCGAAGCACATCGAGGTGCAGATTCTCGCGGACGAACACGGAAACATCGTGCATCTCGGCGAGCGCGACTGCTCGCTCCAACGCAGATACCAGAAAGTCGTCGAGTTCGCACCCGCGTTCTCGGTGCCGAAAGCGACGATTGAGAAGCTGTACACCGACGCTGTGAAGATAGCGCGCGCCGTCGGTTATGTCAACGCGGGAACGGTCGAGTTCCTCGTCGACCGCACGGGTAACCACTACTTTATCGAGATGAACCCGCGTATACAGGTTGAACACACGGTGACGGAGCAGATCACGGGCGTGGACATCGTACGCGCGCAACTCCTGATCGCGGAGGGGCATCCGCTGTCACACCCGCATATCGGGCTGAGTTCGCAGGACGATTTACATATGAACGGCTACGCGGTGCAGTGCCGCGTGACGACCGAGGACCCCGCGAACAATTTCGCGCCAGATACGGGCAAGATCACGAGTTACCGCTCGGGCGGCGGCTTCGGCGTGCGTCTCGACGGCGGCAACGCGGCGACGGGCAGCGTGATCAGCCCGTACTACGACTCGCTGCTCGTCAAAGTCACCGTGTGGGACAACACGTTTGAGGGTGTCGCGATTCGCGCGGCTCGCGCCATCAACGAGCTGCACATACGCGGTGTCAAGACGAACATACCGTTCGTGACGAATATTCTGCACCATCCCGTGTTCCTGTCGGGCGACTGCCACACGAAATTCATCGACGACACGCACGAGCTGTTCGAGTTTGAGGGCAGCCGCGATCGTGCGACGCGCGTGCTGCGGTATATAGCAAACATTCAGGTCGCGTCGCCGAACGCGGAGCACACGCAGTACGCCGAGCCGCGTATTCCCGAACGGCGTGAGCCGCTGAGAGCGGGTTTGAAGCAGCTTTTGGACGAAAAAGGACCCGAAGCCGTGCGCGATTGGGTGCTTGCGCAGAAAAAAGTGCTGGTCACGGATACGACGATGCGCGACGCGCACCAGAGCCTGTTCAGCACGCGTATGCGCACGCGCGACATGCTCGACGCGGCGGACGGCACAGCCGAGATTCTCGCGGATTGCTTCTCGCTCGAGATGTGGGGCGGAGCGACGTTCGATGTCGCGTACCGCTATCTGCACGAGTCGCCGTGGGAACGGCTCGACGCGCTGCGGAAAAAGATGCCGAATCTGCTGTTCCAGATGCTGCTGCGCGGCTCGAACACTGTCGGTTACACGAACTATCCCGACAACCTCGTGCGCGCGTTCGTGCGCGAATCGGCGAAGAGCGGCATTGACGTATTCCGCGTGTTCGACAGCCTGAACTGGATACCGGGTATGGAGATTGCGATGGACGAGGTGCTGAAACAGAACAAGTTCCTCGAAGCCGCCGTCTGCTACACGGGAGATGTTCTCGACGAGAAGCGCGACAAGTACACGCTGAAATACTACGTGGATATGGCGAAAGAACTGGAAAAACGCGGCGCGCACTCGATTGCGATCAAGGACATGTCGGGTCTGCTGAAACCTTACGCCGCGAAGAAGCTCATCTCGACGCTGAAACAGGAGGTCGGTCTGCCGATTCATCTCCACACGCACGACACGTCGGGCAACCAGATAGCGGCGTACCTGCTCGCTGCCGAGAGCGGCGTCGATATCGTGGACACGGCTATCGCGTCCGTCTCGTCGCTGACGAGCCAACCGCCGATGTCGTCGCTCGTCGCGGCACTTGAAGGTACGGAGCGCGACACGGGGTTCGACCTCGTGCGTCTGCAAGAACTCGACGACTACTGGACAGACGTGCGTATGCGGTACAGGACGTTCGACTCGGGGCTGTCGAACCCGATGACTGAGATTTACCGCTTCGAGATACCCGGCGGGCAGTACACGAATTTGCAGCCGCAGGTCGTGTCGCTCGGTCTTGGTGACCGCTTTGAGGAGGTAAAGGAGGCGTACAAGACGGTCAATGACATGCTCGGAGACCTCGTAAAGGTCACGCCGTCGAGCAAGATGGTGGGCGACCTCGCGATATTCATGGTGCAGAACAACCTCACGCCCGACAACATTGTGCAACGCGGCGAGTCGCTGACGTTCCCCGACAGCGTGGTGTCGTACTTCAAGGGCATGATGGGGCAGCCCGCGTGGGGATTCCCGCCCGAGTTGCAGCGCGTCGTGCTGAAAGGCGAGGAGCCGATCACGTGCCGCCCCGGTGAACTGCTTGAACCCGTAGACTTCGAGGCGGGGCGCGCGACGCTCGCGAAGCTGATACAGAACCCCTCGGAGCGCGACATCATCGCGTACTTCATCTACCCGAAAGTTGTTAAGGACTACTTTGAGCACAGCAGCGAGTACGGCGCGATAGCGGGTCTGCCCTCGAACGTGTTCTTCGGCGGCCTCGACATCGGCGAGACGACGCGCATTGACATTGAGGACGGAAAAACCCTCGTGATCAAGTACGTAGGACTCGGCGACGTGGACGAGAACGGTATGCGTACGGTGCAGTTCGAGCTGAACGGTATGCGCCGCGACGTGCTCGTACCCGATCCCGCCGTATCCGACACGATTGTCAAGGTGCCGATGGCGGACCCCGAGGACAAGAGCCAAGTCGGCGCGCCGATACCCGGTCTGATCTCGAAACTCGCCGTCGCGGTGGGCGATCACGTCGAGGAAAACCAGACACTCGCGGTCGTCGAGGCGATGAAGATGGAGATCAACATAGCGGCGCGCATGTCGGGTGTCGTCGGGCGGATTCTTATAGCGTCGGGGAAGACGGTCAAGGCGGGCGAGTTGATCATGGAGTTGAAGAGCGAATAACGATTGGGGGGCGATGTGGACACCGCCCCCTACGAAATGTTCGCGTATTTTTTTAGTTTGTCGGGAATAACACGTAGGGGCGGGGGTCAACCCGCCCTGTGCGTGCCATTTCGGAACACACATAAGGGCGGGTGAACCCCGATCCCATGGTTCCCGCATTTACTTTTTCACTCGTCATTGCGAGCCGCGCGAAGCAATCCAGCCCCCCGCAGCCTCGTCCAACCTCGCGTTATACGAGGGTTTGGACGGAGAAACGGGGGACTGGATTGCTTCGTGCGCTCGCAATGACGGGAGTTGGAACGTGGAAAAAGTACCGTGTGGTTGACCCCGCCCCTACGTGTGCAATTGCGGAGCACGCATAAGGGCGGGTGAACCACGCCCCTACGCGCCTGCTCGCCGCTGTCTTTCTGAGCGCAGCGAAGAATCCCCTTGACAATGCGCATTTGTCGGGGGATTCTTCGCTACGCTCAGAATGACAACACGGGGGACGCGACGCGTCTATGTACCGAACCTACCGTAACCCATAGCGTCCTCAAGCGTCAGCAGATAACTCTCGCTGCCGCTTACTCGCAGCGAATTTACTGTGCCGTCGAGACGATAGCGAATCTCGAGTTGGACGAGCCGCGTGTTGCGCGTGATCTCGCTGATACCGAGGATTTCGACGCGTTTTGCGGTGTGCGATTTTAAGATGTTGACGCGCATCGAATAAATTTCACCGTCTTTGATCCAAAAATCACTCCACTTGAAATTTTGCAAGAAGATATAGCCTGCTTTGTGCATCCTGCGTCTGCTTTTATGAACGGGAAAAGCGCACAAAGCACCAATCACAAGAAAAGGCGTCATAGTTATAATTATAAGTATATTATCGCTCATTTGTAACAGTACCCCCAAGTAAATAAATTGTGCGCCCATTATATATATATATATATATTGTCAAGAACTATTTTTCAAAACTGCGAAAAATATTTTGCCGCAACCTCTGTGACGTGCAACGCGCCCCCGTAAATATTCCTTGCAATCGCCGCGCGTTTGTTATACAATGTTACCAAAAAACGTGAGGTATTTTTATGATACGCAACACCGCGCTGTTCCGCGCCGCGTGGCACTCCTCGGCGGCGAACTACGACAACACGGCGCACCTCATCACGGACGGTCACATCGGCGAACTCGCACCGAACATCGACGACGCGTGGATTTCGGCGGGCGGCGGCACCGAGTGGGTGTACGTCGATCTCGGCGCGGAGACGCGTATTGAGCGCGTAGACGTGACGTGGGGCGACAGCTACGCCTGCGACTACCAGATCGGGGTGTCGGGCGACGCTGTCACGTGGAAGTCGTGTTTTATGCACCGCTTCGGCGACGGCTCCAAAATCGGCGTTAACCTCGCCGGCGAATGTGCGCGGTATGTGCGTGTGCTGTGTGAGCGGTGTTCGGGCGAGCGGTACATTATCCGCGCCTTGGAGGTGTTCGGCGAGAACGATTTGACGTATTCCGCACCGCCGCTGCCGGAGTTTCAGCAGAAAACAGGTCATCAGAGTTTGCACGGCGGTAACTGGCGCATCACCCGTGCCGCCGAGGTGTCTGAGGACGGTGCGGTACTCGCGAGCGGAGATTACGACGACGCGCACTGGTTGCCCGCCGTCGTACCCGCAACCGCGCTCGTGAGCTACCTTAAAGCGGGTGCGATACCCGACCCGAACTACGACGATTGGCAGTTTCAGGTGTCGGACGCGTATTTCACCGCCGACTTTTGGTACCGCCACACGATTTTTGTACCCGAGGATCGCAAGTACTGGAAGCTGATTCTGAGCTTTGACTCGATAAACTGGAAAGCGGATGTGTGGTTCAACGGACACCTGATGCCGAACTCTAACCCCGCGCGCGCGCACTCGATCGAGGGTGCGTTCATGCGCGGACGGTTCGACGTGACGGAGTACGCCGTGTTCGGCGCGGACAACCACATCGCCGTGCGCGTGTACGCGAACGACACAGCGGGACTTGTGACGACGCAGGGACTTGCGGAGGGACCGGGACCGAACGGCGGATTGCTCGGCGCGGACAACCCGACGATTCACGCCGCCGTCGGTTGGGACTGGTTGCCGACGATTCGCGGGCGCGATATCGGCATACTCGGCGATGTTTCGCTCGACAGCCGCGGTACGATTGAGCTGATCGACCCGTGGTTTGAGACGGATTTGACGATAGTGGAAAAGAGCGCGGTCATCGCGGCAGAGGATTTCGCGAAACGCCGCAGCGTGACGATCACGCCCGAGGCGGGCGCGGTACTGTCCGACAATGACGCGCAGTGGATAGCGGACGACGCGGACGGCGCGGGGTTCACGCTCGACCTCGGTGAGACGCTGACCGTCGGTTCGGTGACGCTTGTGTGGGGCAGTGAAGCGGGCGGCGCGGCGGCGGATATTGAGTCGCGGCACCCCGAATCGTATCGGCTCGAAACGTCGGTTGACGGCGAACATTTCACGAACATTGACGCGCACACGGGCGGCGAGGTCAACGCGACGTGGTTCGGCATCCGCAACGCCGATCCGTCGGTGGGTACAGGCGCGTTTGACGGTCACGCGATATCCGACAGCGTCCAGGGGGCAACCGCGATGCCCGTGATCGACATGGGGTCGTGGGGTCTGGGAAAACCCGTGGCGTTCCCTGTGTTCGACCCGCAGAAGGCGCGGTATATACGGTTCACGTCGCTGAAACGGCGTGTGCTGAACGGAAAATCGGTGGCGACGCGCGTGCGTGAGATTCGCGTGTACGCCGAGAGTCCGCAGCAGGTCGAACAGTCGATGACGCGCACGTTCGCGCTCGACGACGACATGACGTTCATCAAGCTCCGCGCGGAGGTGCGCAATTACGACACTATCGCGCGCAACGTGGAGATTACGGGTACGATAAAACCGAACAACGTACGGTTCAAATTCTACACGTGGCTCGAAGCGGGGGAGACGAAGTATATCGAGCGCGCGGGCATACCGCTCAAACGCCCGCATCTGTGGATGCCGAACGGGTACGGCGAACCGTTTTTGTACTCGTGCGAGATGCGGGTAAGGGTGCGCGACAACGTGTCGGACATAAAGACCGTAAAATTCGGCGTGCGCAAGTTCACGTACACGACGGACGGCGGTATTCTGACGCTGTACTGCAACGGTACGCGCATCGTCGCAAAGGGCGGCAACTGGGGCATGGACGACGGGCTGAAACTCGACACCCCGCAGAGCTACGACGACAAGGTGCGGCTGCACGCCCACGCGAACATGACGATGATCCGCAACTGGATAGGCATGACGAACGACACCGCGTTTTACGACGCGTGCGACAAGTATGGCATACTGATTTGGGACGATTTTTGGCTCGCAAACCCCGTGGACGGACCCGAGCCCAACGACGCGACGCTGTTCCTCGAAAATGCCCGCGACAAGATCAAGCGCAACCGCTATCACACAGCGCTCGCGCTGTACTGCGGGCGCAACGAGGGCAACCCGCCGCTCGAAATCGACATCGGACTGCAAAAGCTCACGGACGAGCTTGACGGCTCGCGTTTCTACTTCCCGAACTCCGCGATGACGCCCGTCGGCTCAGGCGGCGGCTATCAGCTTGCGTACCCGGGCGGCAATCGTGGCGTAAAACAGTACTTTGACGACGTGTCGGGCGCGGTACTCCGCTCCGAACGCGGTATTCCGAACCCGCCGAGCGTGCGCAGTCTCCGAAAATTCATTGCGCCCGAGCATCTGTGGCCGATATCCGAGGTCTGGGCGTTGCACGACTGGACGTACCACATGAACGGTCCCGCGAACAGCTTTATGCACGCGTTGCAGGGTTATCTCGGCGGAGATTTCGCGGTGCCTGTCGACAACGTGCAGGGGCAGCAGACCGATGAAGCCGACCCCGTGTTCGCGCAGTACAAGCGCGATATTCTCGACATGACGCAAAACGCGGCGGAAGTGTGGACGATTGATGATTTCGACCGCGCCGCGCAGATGATAAACTACGAACACCACCACGGGTTGTTCGACGCACTCGCCGCGCGGCGGTCAAACGGACTGCTGATGTGGATGTCGCAGTCGTCGTGGCCGTCGCTGATGTGGCAGACGTATGACTGGTACCTCGACGGCAACGGCGGTTACTACGGCGCGCGCGCGGGCAATCAGCCGACCCGCGCGGTATGGGATCCGCGCGACGACTCGATTGTCGCCGCGAACAACTCGCCGTTTGAGTACAAGCGCGCCGTCGTGACCGCCGACGTGTGGGATATGTACGGTAAACACCTCGGAACACAGCATTTTCCCGCGATTGACCTCGGCGCGGACGCGTACGGCGTTAAAGTCGGGACGGTGAAATTCACTGACATCGGCTCACGCACCGATATCGTGTTCCTGCGCGTGACGCTGACCGCAGAGGACGGCGCGCTGCTCGGGCGAAACGCGTATTGGCACAACCGCGCCGACTATCAGAACTACCGCGCGCTGAACGAGCTGCCGAGTGCGGTGATAGACGCAAAAAAGAACCTGACAGGCGACGGGCGTTATACCGTGACGCTCACCAATACGGGCGACGTTCCCGCGGTGCAGGTCGTTGTGCGGTTTGAGCTTGGAGGACGCGACGTGCTGCCCGTGTTCTGGTCGGACAACTATGTGACCGTCATGCCGCACACGCAGGTCACGCTAACGGCGGAGTACGACGCCGAGCGGTACCTCGGTGAGCCGACGATAGTCGTGGACGGGTGGAACTTGACAGTTAACAATTAACAAGTAACAATTAACAGTTACGGGGGTTGGACGGGGGAGAGAGACGTTGCGAATGCTTGTGTGCAACCGTTGGTTGCGGGGCTGAAACCGATTATTGCTTGCGCAACGGGACGGTTGCTGATAAGATTATGACAGAAAAGAGGTGCTTTACATGACTATTGAGACGGCGAACAGGCTTGTTGCGTTGCGAAAAGAGCACGGATACTCGCAGGAGACGCTCGCCGAGAAGCTCGGCATATCGCGTCAGGCGGTGTCGAAGTGGGAGCGCGCGGAGTCCGCGCCCGACGTTGACAACCTGATACTGCTCGCGCGATTGTACGGCGTGACGCTCGACACGCTGTTGTCGGGCGATGGTGAGTTGCCCGAAGCGGAGGTGTACGAACGCGGCACGGACGATGAGGTGTCGCCGTCGGTCAAGCGTTTGCGCAGAGCGTTAGACGCGGCGTTCCCGCTGCTCATCGCGGCAATCTTTTTAATCGGCGGCGTGGTTTTCCACGCGTGGCACCCGAATTGGCTTATATTTATGGCGATCCCGATCTATTACACGATGATCGGACCGATTATCCATGGGCGCATGTTTGCCGCGCTCAAAGGTTCGTTTCCGATTCTCATAACGACGATATATCTGTACATAGGCTTCTGTTACGGCGCGTGGCACCCGTGGTGGCTCATGTTTCTGCTGGTGCCGATATTCTACGCGGTGGCGGACGGCGTGAGCGGCGGGAAAAAGCGTTGAAAGCGGTATGTATTCTCGGCAGTCCGAGAGCGGACGGAAATACGGCTGCCGTATTGAACGCGGTCGTCTCGGAACTGGAAAACAGCGGTATTGAAACCGAGATAATACGATTGGGTGATGCGAAAATCGGGTTCTGCACGGGTTGCAAAACGTGCGACAAGACGGGGGAGTGCGTTCAGCACGACGACATGGGTCGCATAATGAGCAAAATATACGCGGCAGACATTGTTGTCGTCGCATCGCCCTCGTATTGGGGCGACGTGACGGCGCAGATGAAGCAGTTCATCGACAGGTGTACGCCGTTCTGCAATAACAACGCCAACCGCCAGCCTATTCCGACGGGCAAGTGCGGTGCCGCGATTGCGATTAGGGCGGGTCAAAATAAAAAGGAGAACGAACACCTCCTCGCTACAATAGAACATTTTCTCGGGCATTTGGACATACCCCTGCAACATAGGTTTACGATTGAGGGGATAAAAACGAGAGAGGATTTGGCGGGCAGACCCGCTGAGTTGGAGCGGGCGAGAGCGTTCGGGAGAGAGATCATAAAACACGTGATTTGACATAAACCCCCCCTGCGGCGAACCGCAGGGGGGTTTGCGTTTTTTGTATTACCGCACTTGTCCGTTGCCCAACACCACATACTTCACGCTTGTGAGATGCTCCGCGCCCATGGGACCGCGCGCGTGAACCTTCTGCGTCGAGATGCCGATCTCCGCACCGAGACCGAACTCGCCGCCGTCCGTGAACCGCGTCGACGCGTTGACGTAGACCGCCGCCGCGTCCACCTCGTCGGTGAAACGGCGCGAGAGGTCGTAGTCGTTTGTGACGATGCACTCACTATGTCCCGTGGTGTACCGCGCGATGTGCGCGACGGCGGCGTCGAACCCGTCAACGACACGCACGGCGAGGATATAGTCGCCGAACTCCGTCGCCCAGTCGTCCTCCGTCGCGGGAACAGCGTCGGCGAGAATCGCGCACGTCTCCGCGTCTCCGCGTATCTCCGTGGACCGTGTGCGGAGTTTTTCGTAGGCGAGCGGCAGGAATTCTGCGGCAATCTCGCGGTCGACGAGCAGCGTCTCGGCGGCGTTGCAGACCGACGGGCGCGAACACTTCGCGTTGAAGATGATCTCCGCCGCTACGCGCAGATCGGCGGTGCGCTCGACGTAGACGTGGCAGTTGCCGACACCCGTCTGCACGACGGGGACGTGCGCGTTGCGGCACACGTGATCGATAAGCCCCGCACCGCCGCGCGGTATCAGCAGATCGACGACACCCGTGAGGTTCATGAGCGCGTCAACGCTATCGCGCGATGTGTCGCGCACGAGTGACACCGAATCCTCGGGCAGTCCCGACACCGCAAGCGTCTCACGCATGATGTCCGACAGCGCGAGACTCGAACGAAAAGCCTCTTTCCCGCCGCGCAGAATAATAGCGTTGCCCGATTTCAGGCACAGCGCGGCGGCATCGACCGTGACATTCGGGCGCGCCTCGTATATCATCGCAATCACGCCGAGCGGCACCGTGCGCCGCGCGATTTGCAGACCGTTAGGGCGCGTCTGCACGTCGAGATACCGTCCGAGCGGGTCAGATTGCGCCGCAACCTCGTCCACGCCGTCCGCGATACCGTCGATGCGCTTCTCCGTGAGTTCCAGTCGGTCGAGCAGCGCGTCGCGCATGCCCGATTTGCGCGCCGCCGCCATGTCCTCGGCGTTCGCGGCGAGTATGCGCGGTTTTTGTGCGCGCAACGCGGACGCAATCGCCCGCAGAGCGTTGTCGCGTGTGCGTGTGTCTGACGTTGCGAGAACGCGCGACGCTGCTTTTGCGGACTGACCTTGAATTTCAATGGGTGTCATCGTTGATTTCCTTTCCGTTTGACGTGAACCAAACGCGGTTTTTCGCGCTGTCCGTCGGCGCGATATACGACGGCTCAATCGGCTCGCGCGTTAGCGCCAGTCTGACGAGTTCGAGCGACGTGTTCGTCACGTCCGACCGCCTGAGAACCTCGGCGCAGTCAAAAAACGCGGCTGCGCTGTTCTCCGCGCCGTCACTGCGCGGTTCACCCGACACGTAACGCGCGATAAACGCGAGGTACCACCCCTGCGGTTCGCACCGCACGGCGATAAGCCCGCCGACCTCGACGGTAACGCCCGTCTCCTCATAAATCTCGCGTTTTACAGCATCTTGCGGCAACTCGCCGAACTTCATATATCCGCCGGGGATCAGCAACCTGCTGTTCGCCGCGCCGTACGTGTGCCGCACAAGCAGAACCTTGCCGTCACGGACGCAAATCCCGCCGACACCCGCGAAGTAATTGTCCTGTTGCTCGATATCCGTCATAATCCCGCCCCGTTTCCGTGAATTGACCGCCACTCGTCCGCGAGAATCGCGTAAACGGCTTCGTCAATCCACTCCTTATCCACCCGCGCCCAAAACGCTTTCACGTGCGTTCCCTCGCGCCGCATACCATTGCGCTCCATGACGCGGTATGAGCCGTAATTCGCCGCCGCGCATGTCGCTGTAACGCGGCGCAGGCGCAGTTCCTCGAACCCGAAACGCAGGAGTGCGCCGCAGAGTTCCGTTCCGTATCCGCGATTCCAATGGTCGATGTGCAGAATATAGCCCAGACCTGCGGTATCAAACGTCGCATCCTCCGCGAAAATCCCGCAATTACCGATAACCGCGCCTGTCTCTCGAACTTCCACCGCAAAATCAAACTTCAAACGCGGCTCGGCTTTCGCTCTTTCAATCACCCGCTCACGCCAATCGCGAAAATGCTCCTCGTCGCTCGGATTCCAATTCAAATAACGCGCGTTTTCGGGATTGTTCCGCCAACTGCGCGCCGCGTCAAAGTCACCCTCCGCGAACGGGCGCAGTATGAGACGCGCCGTGTCAAGCTCGATATCAGTCATGATATGCTTCTCCGTTTCAGCGTCGGTGCAAATCGCCTGCTGCGCATACTATCGGCAATTTATCTCGCGACTTCGTCGCAGGATATGCTCTGCGTATCAACACACGCTGCGGCTCGTTTTGCTGCCGCACATTGGCGTGCGTCAGGGTCTTGTTTCACGCGCACCGCCGCACTCTCGTCCTAAAATTGTTAATTGTTCATTGTTAATTGTCAATATCTCCTGTCCACGCCCGGTGGCGCGACCCAGCGGTACCGCTCCATGTCTATGCGCCCGTCGATGAGAAATTCGATACCCTCGTCCTCGAGCAGACTGCGGCGCATCTCGGCGGCACCGCCGTCCGCGATACTGCCGTCCGCTTTCACGACGCGGTGCCACGGAATATTCTCGTACTCGGGGCGGTTATTGCCGCGTAACGCCGACATCGCCCAGCCGACGACCTGCGCGCCGCGCGGGTGATTCAGCCACTTCGCGATATCGCCGTAGCACACGACCGAGCCGTACGGTATTTGCATAACCGTCTCGTACACCTGCTCGTAAAATACGCTCATATCAACGCTTTGCGCGGAACAGCGTGCCGACGGGCAACCCGTTTACCGCGCGGTAAATATTGTCGGGAGCCGAGCCGTTCATGATGACCACCTCGCACCCCGCCGCTGTCGCGATTTTCGCCGCCTGAATCTTCGTAGCCATGCCGCCCGTGCCGAGATTGGAACCCGCGCCGCCCGCGAGTGCCTCAATCTCGGACGTGATAGCGTCCACAACCGTGATGAGCCGCGCGTCGGGATTCGCGTGCGGGTCAGAGTCGTACAACCCGTCCGTGTCGGTCAGAATCACGAGTTTTTCGGCGCGCACCATGACGGCGACGGTCGCGGACAGCGTGTCGTTGTCACCGAACACCGAGTGCGACTCGATCTCCTCGAACGCAACGGAGTCGTTCTCGTTGACGACGGGGATCACACCGAGGGAGAACAGCGCGTCGAACGTGCCGATAAGATTCGCGCGGCGGCGTTCGCTGCCCGTGTCGCTGAATGTCAGCAGAATCTGCGCGACGGTCGCGCCGTATTCGCCGAAATATTTGTCGTAGATGTGCATGAGTTCGAGCTGTCCGACCGCCGCAATCGCCTGTTTCAGCCGCAGTTCGCGCGGACGCTCGGGCAGGTTGAGTTTCGCAAGCCCCGTGCCGATTGCGCCCGACGATACGAGCGTGACCTCGTGACCCGCGTTTTTCACGTCGGCGAGCGCGCGCGCGAGCAACTCGATATTGCGGTAGTTCAGCCCGCGCCCGCTGTGGCACAGCGTAGACGTGCCGACCTTGAATACAATTCTCATAATTCTCCGATCAGACGTTCCTCGTCCCAGATTCTACCGTCAAGCTCCGCGTCAAAACGCTCGGAATAATGGCGCACAAAGTCCGCTTTCTCGTCAAAAATCTTGCGGCTCAGCTCGAAATTCAGCCTACCGCGCCAACGCTCGCCGTTCAAATCGAGATCGTGCCGCAGAAACTCCGCGGCGTCGAGGATTGTACGCTCATGCGGCGGCGAGTAAATCGCGAGACGCCACATGGTGTGCGTACCGAAATGGTCGAGCAGATCGGCGTCCTGATGCAGTTTCGCGAGCTCGGAGCAGTTCGGTGCCGTTCGGTCGTCGTGTATCGCGATTATGCCGCAAATATCGTCGAGTTCGTCGGGCGCACAGTACGCTGAGATGAGTTCACGCGTGCGCTCTGCACCGCTCACACCGTGCGTCTCGTGATACAACTCGTGACCGTTGTAAACGTCGTGAAACCATGCGGCGACGGTGAGAATGTCGTCCTTGTCAAGCAGTTGCGGGAACAGCAGTTCACGCAGACGCACCGCGAGTTTTGCGACGCGCTGACCGTGGTAGTATTTCGCGCCCGGTTCGTTCCAATCGGTGCGCAAATGCGCCATCTCATCGGCGAAGATGCGCGAGATAGATTGTAAATTCATTCGCCGTCCTCTCTGTTAAGCCGTTGCTGACGTTCGATAAGTTCACGCTCGCGCTCCACCTCACGCTTTAATTCGTCCTCAGTCGGCAGGTAGAGCATATATTTTGATGCGAATAAATTCTCGTTTTCGGCGAGAACGGAATATTTCGCCATTGTGTCGTTTTTATCGGTACACAGGACAATCCCGATTGTCGGGTTGTCGTCCTTTGACTTCACCTTATCCTCGAAGTAGCGGACGTAGAAATCTATCTGCCCGATGTCCTGATACGTCAGCTTGCCCATTTTCAGGTCAATCAGCACGAAGCATTTCAGGATATAGTTGTAGAAGACGAGATCAACATAGTAGTGGTCGCCCTCTATCGTAATCCGCTTTTGCCGCGCGACATACGAGAAACCCTTGCCGAGTTCAAGCAGAAAGTCGTGCAAGTGGTCGATCAGCCCTTGTTCCAAGTCGCTCTCGCGGTACTTGCGGTTTTCTTTGAGGTCAAGAAACTCCAAAATGTACGGGTCTTTCAAGATATAAGTCGGGTCAGTATTCGGTTCGAGAATCAAAATCTCATTGCGAATCTCCGCTCTGTCGCTCTGCTGTGTCGCGAGCAGACGCTCATAGAAAAACGAGTTAATCTGCCGCTCCAACTGCCGAACACTCCACGCCGATTCAACGCACTCGCGCCCGTAAAACTCGCGCCGTTCCTGATTTTCGATTTTTATAAGTAAGCGATAGTGCGACCAACTCAATTCGTGCCACAGCGTGGCACGAATCGGAAAAGCCTTGTAAAACTGGCGCATACGGCGCAAACTGCTCTCGTCAAAGCCTTTCCCAAATTCCTCAGTCAACCGTTCTGAAAGATACCTCAGCAACCCCTTACCGTATTCGGCGCGGGTACCTACGGCTTCCTCAATCTGCCGCCCGATTTCCCAATACGCCTCAACCATAGCGGAGTTAACGGCGGCATAGACTTTTGACCGCGCCTGTGCAAGAGTATCGCGGATACTCTTGTAGACGTTGGTGTCAAGTTCGTTCGAGGTTGTCGGTTGCAGTTCGTTTTCGCTCATAAGAAACACCTTTACGTAAGATGTGAGATGTTAGATGTGAGAGGTTAGAAAGGCGCGGGAACACGTCAGGGCTGCTTTCCGTACCGTCCGCCGCTCTAATCTCTAACCTCCAACCTCCAACATCTAACCTCTAATTTACCATATCACCGTTGCGAAGTAGTCGTCGGGCGTCTCCGCGCGGCGAATCAGCTCGAATGTGCCGTCGCGGCGCAACAGCACCTCGCCGCTGCGGAGTTTGCCGTTGTAGTTGTACCCCATGCTACGCCCGTGCGCGCCTGTATCGTGGATTATCAGCGTGTCGCCGATCTCGACTTTCGGGAGCGCGCGGTCAATCGCGAATTTGTCGTTGTTCTCGCACAGCGAACCCACGATGTCGTACGTGTGGTCGCGCGCCGCGTCCTCTTTGCCCGACACCGTGACGTGGTGGTACGCGCCGTACATCGCGGGACGCATGAGGTCGCACGCCGTCGCGTCCACGCCCACGTACTCCTTATAAGTGTGCTTCTCGCGTATCGCCGTCGTGATGAGCGCACCGTACGGCGCGAGCATGAAACGCCCGAGTTCCGTGAAAATCGCGATATCGTCCATACCTGCGGGTTTCAGAATCTCGTCGTATACGCGGTGAACACCCTCGCCGATCTCCGCGATGTCGTTCGGCTGCTGTTCGGGGCGATACGGTATGCCCACGCCACCCGAGAGGTTGATGAACGTGATCTCGCACCCCGTTGACCGCGACAGCTCGACCGCGAGCGTGAACAGTTGCGACGCGAGGACGGGGTAATAGTCGTTCGACGCGGTGTTGGACGCGAGAAACGCGTGTATGCCGAACTCCTCCGCGCCGAGGTCGCGCAACGTGCGGAACGCCTCGAACAGTTGTTCGCGCGTCATGCCGTACTTCGCGTCTCCCGGGTTGTCCATGATGTGGTTGCCGATCTCGAACGCGCCACCGGGGTTGAAGCGGCAGCACACGCGCTTCGGTATGCCGACGAGACGGCGCAGAACCTCGATGTGCGTGATGTCGTCGAGGTTGATGATCGCGCCGAGCTGTGACGCAAGCTCGAACTCCGCGTCCGGCGTCTCATTCGACGAGAACATGATGTCGCCGCCTGTGATGCCGAGTTTTTCAGCCATCATAAGCTCCGTCAGCGACGAACAGTCCAGACCGCAGCCGAGCGAGCCGAGAATTTTCAGAATCGCGGGTGTCGGTGTCGCCTTGACGGCGAAATACTCGCGGAATCCCGCGTTCCACGCGAACGCGGCTTTGAGACGCAGTGCGTTGTCGACGATGCCCGCCTCGTCGTAGAGGTGGAACGGTGTCGGAATCGTGCCCGTGATCTCGCGCAACTTTTCGGGGGTGACGAACGGTGTTTTCATAGTGTGTTGACCTTTCGCAGATATACGAGTATCCCGCAGTCCGATTGAGACTGCGGGAATGTGGAGGTGACACCCGGAATCGAACCGGGAATGAGGGTTTTGCAGACCCTTGCCTTACCGTTTGGCCATGTCACCGACGAGACAATTAACAATGAACAATTGACAATTAACAGTTGGGGACGGAGATGCGCCGTGTGTTGGTGCTGTGTTAGGTGCGATTAGAAAATTAGGCACCGTTCAGGTGCCTGTCGAGTGCCTAATTTTCTGGAGCGGGCGACGAGGCTCGAACTCGCTACCTCCACCTTGGCAAGGTGGCGCTCTACCAGATGAGCTACGCCCGCGAAGTCAATTAACAATGAACAATTGACAATTAACAATTATGAGAAGATGCTTTCCGTTGATCCGACCGACAACTGTTAATTGTTAACTGTTAAATGTTAATTGTCGTGGTGCCTTCGGTCGGAGTTGAACCAACGACACGCGGATTTTCAGTCCGCTGCTCTACCAACTGAGCTACGAAGGCAGGTTGCGGACGCGACGCCAAAGCGTCCGCAAAAGTGGCGACCCAGAACGGGCTCGAACCGTCGACCTCCAGCGTGACAGGCTGGCGTTCTAACCAACTGAACTACTGGGCCGTGTCGGCAATTAACAGTTAACAATGAACAATTAACAGTTGCGGGAGTTTGGACGATTGGTACGATGCCATCGCGTCTCCGTCCCAAAATTGTTAATTGTTAATTGTCAATTGTCAATTGATAATTGACGTGTGGTGGGAACAACAGGACTCGAACCTGTGACCCCTTGCTTGTAAGGCAAGTGCTCTAACCGGCTGAGCTATGCTCCCGCGTCTCGCGACGAGTGCAATTATAGCAAACCTGCGCGCAAATGTCAACACCTTTTTTCGCAAATTTGCGATAACTTTGAATCTCAGCGCAAATTCTCTTCCAGTTCCTGCGGCGTAAAGACGTATTGCGCGTCGCAGAACCGACATGTGACCTCAATCGGCTTGCCCTCGTCGATGATCTCCCGCGCGTCAGCCTCGCCGATAGCCGCAATCGCACCGAGAACGCGCTCACGCGAACAGTTGCAGCGGTACTGCGTCTCACTGCGTGACAGTATGCGCGGCTCGAAGCCGTCGAGCACCAGCCGCGCGAGTTCCCACGGGTCGGGGTTTTCCGTGAGCCGCGACGTTACCGCGCCGACAGCTGCGACATTGCGCTCCAATGCGTCGATGTACTCATCGGGCGCATCGGGCATGAGCGATACGATGTAGCCCCCCGCCGCCGCGACGGTGCCGTCAACGCCAATCAGCACGCCCAGCCCAACGGCGGACGGACGCTGCTCGCTCGTGACAAGATACTGCGTGAAATCGTCGCCGATCTCACCCGACACAAGCTCGACGCTGCCGACATACGGCTCGCCCGTGCCGTCGTCGCGTATCACGGTGAGCATACCGTCGGTGCCGACGAGCGCGCCGACATCGAGCTTGCCGTCAACGCGTCTCGGCGTGTCTGCGGTCGGGTTCGACGCACAGCACCGCACGGTGAAACCCGATTCACCGTCGGGTTCCGCAACGACGACGATGGTGCCGATCGCGCCGCCGCCCGATATGCGCGTTGTGATAGACGCACTGTCGGATTTGAGCGACGAGGACAACATCACGGTCGCCGCCATCGTGCGCCCGAACGCGGCGGTTGCGGTGCGCGACGAGCTGTGTATGTTACGCGCGCGCTCGGTAAGTTCACGCGACGAGATTGTGACGCACGAGACGTAGCCGTCGTCCGAGATAGCGCGGATAAGTGTGTCCATGTGACCTCCAATGATGACAGTTGACAGTTGATAGTTGACAGTTGATAATTGGGGACGAGGGTTGCGGTTCGCGCGGGAACCAAGACCCTGAAATACACTAATGTGCGGCAGCGAAACGAGCCGCAGAGTGTGTTGATGTGACGTGACGCAGTTGTCTCGCCTTAGCGAAGCGGGAACTGTCGGTTTTGGAGTGATTAGACGCGAACTCCGCAAACACTGCTGTCCTCGGTTAAAGGAACCTTCGGGATTGCCCACCCTCGCCGCCGCTGCCGTTCTCGCGTCTCACGGAAGCGAGAAGGGCGCGGTGCGTTCCCTCCAACGGGCTTTGGTTACTTTCCCCCGACGGAAAGTAACGCCGCGCGGCGAG
>JAISJJ010000107.1 GCA_031261585.1 Oscillospiraceae bacterium | reverse complement strand
ACCTTGCACCATCTTGCGTAGGGGACGCCGCCCTCGGCGTCCCGTATTTTGGGTCTGAGCGTTATCGGGGACGGGACGCCGAGGGCGGCGTCCCCTACGAACCTCCGTCCAAACCCTGCCCCCTTTCGGAAAGGTGTGCCGTCCGCAGACGGGCGGGGGCTTGTCCCCCGTACCCCTCGTCCTACCCGCGTAACTGTTAACTGTTAATTGTTAACTGTTAATTGCCATCACGCGCTCTGCCGCTTCACCGCTTCTTCTGCTCGCGATACCTCGCACAGACCCTCGCGGAACGGGACGAAACCCGAGATCGGGTCGAAGTCGCGGGTTATCAGCTCGTTTGCGTCGGCTTGCGCCCAACCGTGCAGAATGTCGATGACACCGGGTTTGATCGTCTCGCTCGTTTTGAGTTTCAGCGTGATGCCGACCTCGTTTACGGGTGCGGTGACGCGCACGATATCGCCGTCCGCGAGTCCGCGGTCACGCGCGTCTTTCGGATTCAGCTTCACGACGGGTTCGGGGATAAACCGACGCAGCCACGGCAGTTCGCGCTCTTTCGCGTTGGAGTAGAACGGCACGCGCGAGCCGCAGTTCATGATCAGCGGGAATTTTTCCGCGATATCGGGTGTCGATATCGGGCTGTACACGGGCTCGCGGTATAGCGGCAGCGGGTCAAGTCCGTTCTCGCGCAATACCTCGGACGTGAACTCGACCTTGCCCGACGGCGTGTCGAAGCCCGGTTGTCCGTCGGCGCGCAACAGACCGAGTTCCCACTTTTTGAACTTCGGACCGCCGCGCATCGGCAGCGTGATACCGTCGGGCGCGACGGCGCGCAGTTCTTCAAGCGTGATCTCCCTTGAACCGCCGAGCGTCCGAAGCACCTCGCGTATGCACTCCTCCTCGCACGTGTCGCCGCCGCCGAAGAACACGTCGCTGTAACCGAGCGCGACGCCGATATCGCAGCAGATGCGGTAATCGGAGCGCGCCTCGCCCTGCGGCTCGACAATCGGCTCGCGCAGGAATATTCTGCGTCCCGCGAACGTCAGCGGCGCGCTGCGCTCATAGCTCATCGCGGCGGGCAGCAACATATCGACGTAGTCGTGCGTCCACGGGTTGTCACGGAAGTCCACGGCGGCGACGAAATCCATGTCGCGGAACGCCTCTTGGTACTCGTGCGTCTGACCCCACATCATCGCATTGCCGCCGAGCATCAGGCATGCGCGGATATCGCCGTTCTTGACGTATTCGGGTATCGAGTTGATCTGTATGTTGCCGTCGATATCGACGACATCCCACATCTTGTGATACGGCGTGTCGACGCGCTTATCGCGAATCGCGGGGTACAGGTCGAGTTTCGCGAACTTGAACGACGACCCCGACAGGTCCACATCGAGCATATCCGTCGGTATCATGTGTCCGCCCTCAACGTCGAGACTGCCCGTCAGCGGTATCAGCAGCATCATCGCGCGGTAGTTGTCCGTGCCGTTCGTGTGGTGCGGCATTGCCGACGAGCTTTTGACCGTTATAGGCTTTGCGCGCTCGGTCAGGAACCGCGCCGCTTCCGATAGCACCGATTCGGGAACATCGCATATATGCGCGGTTTTGCTCAGCGTGTACTCTGCGGCGAGCGCGGCGTACTCGTCGAAACCGTGCGTCCAGTTCGCGATGAAATCCTTGTCGTAGTTGCCGCTCTTGATGATTTGGTCGGCAAAGAACAGCGCGAGCGCGCCGTCCGTACCTGGTCGGAGTTGAATATGCACGTCCGCGAAGTTCTCGACGGTATTCGTCACGCGCGGATCGACGACTATGTACTTTACATCGGAAAATTCGCGCGTCGTTTTCAGGCGGTCGTAGCTCCACGCCGCGCTGTTGGAGGGGTTGTTGCCCCAGATGATGCACACCGACGTGTCCGTCGAGTCGGGCGCGGCACCCATGCCGCCCGCTGCCGCCGCGCGTGAGCGGATACCGTAGATCAACTTGCTCGCAATCGTCGTCGCGGTGGAGCAGGTCGAACTCTCGGTGCCGAAATTCGGCGAACCGAACGTGTACGCGAGACGCTGCATGATCGCGCGCGGCTCTTTCGGGTCGCCCGTCATGAACAGCACCTTTTCCGCGCCGTACTTCTCCTTGATACCGTTGAACTTCTCGGCTATCTCGGCGTACGCCTCCTCCCACGTGATGCGCTTCCACACGCTGCGCTCACCCTTCGGGTTCGTGCGGCGCAACGGGTACAGCACGCGGTCGGGCGCGTAGATATCCTGCGCGGAGGCCGCGCCGATCGGGCAAAGCGTCTCGTTGCCGTACTGCTCGCGGCGTTCGAGCCGCACGATTTTGCCGTCCTTGACCAACGCCTTGATACCGCAGCGCGGCACGTGGTTGCACATGACGCAGTGGCTGTACTTGTACTCGCCGCCGATCTCCTCGGGCGGGGTCTTGATGTTGGGGCGCAACTTGTCGCGCGACTTGATCAGCCCGTCCGTCAACTCGCGGTAGTCGGGGTCGTCGGGCGTGCGCTTTTTCTCGACATTGTCGATCTTCCACAATCCGCTCTCGATCTCGGGTATCGGCATGCCCTCGGGGATCACGTAATACGTACTCGTACCCGCGAGATGCACCGCGCCGTAGAGCTTTTTGTAGTAGTTTATCTCGCTCTCGGGGTCGTCGAGGTCGCCGAATATGCGGCAACGCCCGGGACAAAGCGCGACGCAGATCGGTTCCTCACCGCGCGCGAGTTTGTCTTGGCACAACGTGCATTTTTCGGCTTTGTACCCGCCCTCGGGCAGCGCGGTCAGAAATCGCTGATTGTACTTGCAGACCTTGACGCACGCGCCGCAGCCGATGCATTTATCATCATTTGTGAGTACGGGTCCCTGCGGCGACTTGGTCGTCGCGCCCGTCGGACACACCTCGTGGCACGGCGCGTCGTCGCAGTGGTTGCACATGGTCGAAAGGTAGCGACTGTGCGAGTTTTCGCCCTCGCCCCACTCGATTGTGCGCCCCTGATTGTAGTCCACGTCCATATCTGTGTTGAAGTACTGCTTGCACGCCACGACGCACGAGTAACAACCCGTGCAGCGTTCAAGGTCGATGAGCATTCCGAATCGCGCCATTTGATCCTCCGTTTGCATTACGCACTAATGTGATAAGTTATATATAGTATGATGATATCACACAATACGCGCCATGTCAACAGAATTTTTGGGGCGCGGGGGGTTGTTGTCGCAGCACCGTGCCGAAAACTCGCGGTGCCGCAATGTCGGATTTGCGAAGTCGTAGTGGCGGGGTTTACCCGCCCTTTTGCTTTGCCTGTTTGCGCGCAATGATACGTAGGGACGGACGACCCTGTCCGTCCCGAAACGTTACGCAAACGCAAACGGGACG
>JAISJJ010000027.1 GCA_031261585.1 Oscillospiraceae bacterium | reverse complement strand
CTGCAACAATTCCGGTCCCGCGTTCATCTTCGGCGTCGTCGGCGCGGGCGTATTCGCGAGCGGGCGCGTCGGACTGCTGCTGTACCTCGCGCATACGCTCGCGAGCGTCCTCGTCGGCGTGCTGTTCCGCTTCTACAAACGCTCGCCGCGCGACGAGAGACGCGGCGCGTACCGAGCTGCGCCGCCGTCGGTGCCGTTCACGCGCGCGTTCGCGAACTCGGTGAGGTCAGCGGCGGTATCTACCGTGAATATCTGCGGTTTCGTGATATTTTTCACGATTTTCATCAAGATTCTGTTCAAATCGGGCGCGATACCGAGCATCGCGAACCTGCTCGGCGCGACGCTCAAACCGTTCGGCATGACCGACACGTGGGCGGAACGTCTGCTGACGGGCTTCATCGAGCTGTCGTCGGGCGTGTGGACGCTGAAAAACGCCGAGGGAACGCTCACCGCGTCGGTCGCGATGGCGGCGTTCATGCTCGGCTGGGCGGGGATATCGGTACACACGCAGGTGCTGTCGTTCGTCGGCGAATCGGGGCTGTCCGTGCGCACGTACATCGTCGGCAAAGCGTTGCAGGGCGTGCTGTCGGCGGGTATCATCTTCCTGTTGGGGCGACTCATTCCGTTCAGCGTACCCGCGTCCGCGATCATGGCGGATCAGGTGCAACGGTTCGCGCAGATGTCGTTCGGACGCGCACTGCTCGTGTCGGGCATCGGCGCGGCGGGGCTGTTCGTGGTACTGCTCGGCACTGTGTGGGTGGTCGCAAGGCGGGATATGCGGAGGAACGGGATTGTGTGACGTGTGAATCCGCAACCACGGCAAACGTCGAAAAAACGCTTGCATTTTTCGACGTTATAGTGTATATTATTCGCGGTGCTGCCAATAACGGATAGGCGGTCAGCCCCTGAGAAGGGGCGAAATCCTTGTTGCGCCCCTTCAAACATGAAAGGGGTGATGCATATGGTCACATGGGAATTGCTTTTTGCTTTTGTCATGATACTTATAGCAGTCGCGAAATTCTTTCGAGACGACAACAAGAAGTAGCCGCCCCACTCCCAAGTGAACGGCTACTTCTTGTAGCAAACTCATGAGGGACTGACCGCTTATCGGCAGCACCTTTTTATGCACTCATTGTACCACACCGCAACCGCTTTGTCAAGCACAAAGAAGTAGCCGCCCACGTTCCAACGGTTCGGCTACTTCTTGTTAGCTAACTGAGGGACTGACCGCTTATCGGCAGCACCTTTTTTATGCGTTCATTGTACCACACCGACGCAACTTTGTCAACCCCCCACAAAAAAGCCGCGCCCTGATTTATCAGGGCGCGGCTCGTGCGTGTTATGGGTTTTTCTTCTGAACCTTAGATTGAGAAGAAGTTCAGCGGGGCGAGAACATCGATCGTCGCGACGAAGTCTGCACCACCGTAGGCTGTCGTGTTGTTAGCCGTGACGGTCTCGAAGATCGCCTGGTAGTACTGTGTTCCGAAGTCTGAGAAGCCGTAGCTGTCCTTCGAGAACGCTGTCGTGTACGGGATCGAGGAGTTCCACGCTGTCGGCGTGAAGAAGTTGTTGTACGCTACGAGCGAGGTCTCGTTGAACAGGATCCAGTAGGTGTATCCGCTGAAGTCCTGGAGAACCAGATACTCGTTAGTGACGTCCTTGATGTAGTACATGCCTATCGCCGCAGGTGCCCACAGTGTGCCGTCTGTCGAGGTGACGATGACAGGAGCAACCGCGCCATACAGGAACTCATCAGCAGGATCGCCCGGGGTGTTGATCGCCGCGTTGAGCGTGTATGTCTTGGAGTTCGGAACACCGAGCTCGTCGAGCTTCAGCGCGTTGTAGACGTACTCGTGCGCGTCGTCGGTCGCGACATTCGTCGTCTCCGCTACGAACGAGAACAGGATCGCGTACTGCTGGATGGGATCAGCAACCGAACCGAAGTCGAGAACGTAGATGTTGTCGGTCTCGAAGCTCGCAGGTGAGACGAACGGTACGGCGGGGATGAGGTTGCCGAGTGCGAGGACGTACTGTCCTTCGCCCAAGCCGTCTGTCTGGACGTCGAAGTAACCAAACGGAGCCTGAACTGTCTTGGAGCCGTTCGGGTTGATCGGGAAGTTCAGATAGCCGACCTTCTTGATGATCTCGTCTTCGACCTTGATCTGGTCATAGGTCGTCGCGTTGGTCGTGTGGAGATCCCAAGTCTGAGCGAACGAGTCGGAGACTTCGTAGTAGCCCGGCAGGTTGACCCACGGGGATACCGTGTTCACGCCGCCGCCGACCTTCTTGATCTCGAGACTGCCCTGCTGAGCAATGGTGATATCAAGAGCCGTGAATGTGTACTTGCCGTCCGCGCCGATGGTGTAGGAGAACCACTGCTCACCGTACTCATCGTTGAGGGCGGGGTTGAGATCGTCGTCAGAGATGCCCTGACCCGGATCGCCTGCGGGGAGTATACCGTCAAGACCCCAAGCCGCGGGTGCGTCGAGAAGCGTGAACGAGTCGTTCGTGTCCTTGTTGTACGGCAAACCGATGATGTCGTACTTATCAAGGGCTGCTTCATGCTCGTTGATGCTCGTTCCCGGCTTGTCGAGAATCTCAGCTTTGTCGGCTTTCGCGAACGCGATGTCGACGATCTGCGACTCTGTGGAGTCGGTGAACCAGACGCGGGCGCGGAGGATTTCGCGATCCTTGCCCAAGAGCTGGAATGCGGGATCTTCGCCTTCGTAGTACTCAGCGGCGATGCGCTCGATGAACGCGTATTTCAGTGCCACTGTACCCGTGTACTTGTAACCGATGATGACGTTGTCCTGGTTGTAGTACAGCGTGATCGCCTTGTTCAGCGTCGGGTAGGTTTCGAGGTCAGATGTGGGACGGAAGTTGACGCCCGCGATCCACTCGGCATCGCTGCCGCTGGCACTCGCGCCGTATTTGAGAGCATTCGCGTTGCGGTAGTTCAGCGTTGTCGCCTTGCTTGCCGATTTGCCGTACTCTTCAATGGAGGTGTAATATGCGGTACCGGCTGTGGTGAGCGTAATGCCGTCTTCGCCATGCGCGTTGAGGGTGAACCAGACTTTGTCGCCTGTCACAAGACCCTGTTTCGCCGCGACGGAGAACGAGGAGGGAACCACGGGGGGATAATCGTAGCCCCATGCGATGAGAGCGTTGATTGTCGCATCGGGTGTGATGGACGCGAGACCGAGCGGGGTCACCGAGTAGGTGCCGAGAAGCTCGTCAATGCGCACGACGTAGTCCGCTTTGCCGTCATATGCGGGCAGGAAGGACAAGCCCGAATCATCTTCGCGGTCGTAGTTCCAGTAGAGGGCGTTCCAGTTGCCCAGGTCGATGAACACGAGACGCGCTGCGGGGTTGTACGCAAAGGGATACACCGCTGTCGTCGAGGAGGGCGGTACGTATGCCGCCGCGATCGGGGCGATATTGTCCGCAGTGCCAGCGAACCAATATTCGTCCGCACCGTTGATGTTGAACTGATAACCGTCGTTCAGGTCAACAGCGACTGTGGCGGGGAGTTTGCCCGTTGTACCCTTGATGGAGTTGGCACCCGCTGTGGTGGAGTTGTCGGCGTAGAAATCACCGATAACTTTGCCGTTCCAGTAGGTGTTCGTGATGATTTCGCCGAATCTGTTCGTCCACAAATGGCTCGGCACGTTGTACTGACCGCGAATGAAATCATCGCCGGCGTAATAACGTGCTTCCACGTTGTAGAACAGATAGTTGAACGTCTCGTGCAGCGTGGTCGAGGCGATCAGAATGCTGCCGTAGCTGCCGAAAAGTTCACTGTACTCAACGATGTCGATGAACAGCGTCTGGTGAATCAGAACTGCCGAATCCTGACGCGTGATAGCCGCGCCGCGGTTGGCGGCCGCTGTCGCGGGGATGTCGTAGTTCACGTATGTCGCGTCACGAACGACGTTTGCCGCCCAGTTCACGCCGACATACTCGCCCTTTGCGCCGTAGCCGAGAGCCGCAAGCAGGAGCTTGGTGAACTCATTGACGGTTACCGAACGCGTCGGGTTGAAGTGTGTGTCGTCAACACCGTTGACGATGCCCGCGTTGTCGGCCCACGCTATGTAACCCGAAGCCCAGTGGCTGGCGGGAACATCGACGAACCGAGTCGGGGTGTTCGAGCGGATCGCGTCGGCGGCGTTCTTGCCGAGGACGATATACGCTACGATCTTGACCGCGGCATCGCGCTGAAGAGCACCTTCCGGATTGAAGTATCCGGTTTCGAGGCCTTCGAGAATGCCGAGGGCGTTGAGCAGGTCAACAGACTCTTTTTTGTTGACATCGATTTTGTCGAGGTCTTTGAAGTCGTTGAACAGCGTCTTCACTGCTGCGGACGCGGGTGCGATAGTGACAAGGCTCATAGCCATGACAACCGCAAGCACGACGCACAGAAGCTTTTTGAGGTTCTGCATGTGGTTTCCTCCTTAAAATTTACCGAAATACGTCGGCACGTTTGGATATGCATGTATTGTAAACCACAAAGGCATGTTTTGTCAATAGAGTTATGTTACAGTTGTGTTACAATCGGCAACAATCCGCGCGGCGGATTGTTGCCGATTGTAGTCCGCTCGGTCGGGCGAAGCCCGACTCTTCGCTCAACGTGCTGCGGCACGGGGTGCGCCGCGTTGCGGCGAGCCGACCGTGTCGGCTTTGGGTGCGTAGTTATATATGTGCGGATACACACAGGGCGACCACATAGGGTCGCCCCTACACAAAACCGCAACAATGCGCATTTGATGTGGGTGTTGACAATTGCGCGGGGGTGTGGTATAATGCGGGTATAGAAGAGGTGTTGCCGATAAGCGGTCAATCCCTCAGATGTTTGGACTACAAGAGTAGCCGTTTCCGTGGGATTGGAGGGCGGCTACTTCTTGTTGTCGTCGTGAAAGTCATGGACTAACTTGACGAGTGCTATAAGCATCGTAATCAGAGCGAAAAGCCCTGCCCACGTAACCATACACATCACCCCTCTCTTGTTTGAGGGAGTGAACAAGGAGTTTACTCCCTCTCAGGGAGCGACCGCCTATCCGTTATTGGCAACACCGCGCGTATTGTAGCACATTTCGACAAAACATGCAAGATGAAAATCATCTTGCATGTTTTGTTTTATAGTAGTATAATGTGGTCAACAAACAAATTCTACGGAGGTGAATCTCTATGGCTGATATCGTAGGTGTAAATGGACAGCGTGAGACGTTCCGCGTCGTGGGACAGCCGAATCTGCCCGGGAAACTGAGCTACGCGCTCGCGTCCGGTATCGCGAAGTTCGGCATTGACTACGCGCTGCCCGATATGCTTCACGCGAAGTTCCTGCGCAGTCCGTACGCGAACGCGCGGATAAAATCCATCGACGCGACGGCGGCGCGCGCGATACACGGTGTCGTCGACGTGATACTGTGGGACGACCCCGACGTCGTCGCGCTGTCATCGCACGGCGAGAGCTTCACGACGACCGCGCCGCGCGCGTGGCTCGACGATTACGCGGACTTCGAGGGTGCCGAGGTCGGCGCGATCGTCGTCGGCGAGGACGAGGATCGTTGCGAGGACGCGTTGAAAGCACTCGTGGTCGAGTGGGAGGTTCTGCCGCACTCGATCGACCTGTACGAGTCTCGCGAGGAGGACGCTCCGCTGCTGCGTGAACCCGCGCCGCCCGCGCCGCCCAGTCCGTTCGCCGCGCCGAACAACAATCCGCCGAAACGCGGCAACGTGTCGTACTCGTTCAAGATCGAGGGCGACATCGACGGGGGTTACGCCGCCGCCGACCGCGTGATCGAGTATACATTATATATGCCGCCGTTCGCGTCGCACATGCCGAACCCGTCGGGTTCCGTCGCGTGGTGGTTCGACGACGCGTACAACTCCGACGACGCGACCCCGACGCTGCACATCGAGGGTGCCGTGCGTGAAAAGAGCGCGATTGCGCAGATGTACGGCATACGCAACGAAAAAGTCGTGCAAGAGGGTCTGTTCATGGGCGGCAAGTACTGTGACTGGGGTCTGCGCAAGTCGCAGGAGGTCACGCCGATGCTCGCGAAGCGTTTCGGCCGCCCCGTGAGGTGCGTGAACACGCGCGAGGAGACATTCGACTTCATCATGAAGGAACGCTACATGAACATGAAGATCGGCTTCACGGACGAGGGTCTGATAACCGTCGTGGACGACTATTCGATAGCCGACGGCGGCAGCACGGGTTCAAGTACGTTCGGTAACACGGGCGATCAGGGTTACGGACCGTACTACACGCTGAAATGCAAGAACATCTCGCAACGCATGGAGATCGTGGACTCGAACCGCGGAATGATGTTCGTGTCCGGGCAGCATTGCCCGTTCAACTGGGACTCGCTGACCATCGCGATACACCTGATTGCGGACGAGTTGGATATGGATCCGATAGACGTCGCGCGTCTGAACCTGCACGGTCCCACGTCGCAGGACGATATCGACCCCGTGCCGAGTTTCGAGCGGTGCGTCGAGCGCGGACGCGAGGTCACGAACTGGAATTGGCACAAATCAGGTACAAAAACCTTGCCCGACGGACGGAAACACGGCGCGTCGTTCCGCTATCAGATGTGTCCGCGCCACTCGTTCTCGGACTACACGTGCAAGCTCGAACTGCGCGACGGCGCGGTGCATATGCCGACACAGGGACCGCTGTTCGGCGTGTTCGCAGTCGAGTGCAACGCGATGGTCGTCGCGGAGGAACTGGGGCTTGAATACGCCGACGTGGTGATCGACTTCGACTACCGCGAGAAATTCACGCCGGTCGGCGGCGGATCGGACGGCACAACCGCGTCCGCGTGGTGCATGAAAGAGTGCGCGAACCGCCTGAAAGCGCGCATACTCGAAGCGGCTATCGAGGAAGCGTCCGCGCCCCCCGCGTTCTTCTTCCCCGGTATGCCGACGCCCGAGCCGTCCCCGCTCGTCGGCAAAACGCCCGACGAATTAGACTTAGTCGGCGGGCGCGTCGTCCTGATCGCCGACCCTGCAAAGGGTATGCCGATCAAGTCGATAAAGTCGAATCTGTACGCGACGTTCACGGGTCGTCCGCCCACGGCTGTGTGGGCAAGCGACATGGGACGGCGGCTCGACACGATGAACACGGCGTACTGCGAAGTTGCGGTGGACGAGGAGACGGGCGTCGTCGAGATTCTGCGTCTCGGTGTCGTCGCCGACCCGGGCAAGGTCATGCGCCCGACGAGTTTGGAGAGTCAGATTGATCAGGTGATGTTCTTCTCGCAGGGCTGCCAGCTCTTGGAGGACTACGTGTTCGACGAGCGCACGGGTATCCGCCTGAACAACAACATGATTGAGTACAAAAAGCCGACGACGCTTGACGTACCCGAGATTCAGCGCGAATTTCTCGAAACCCGCGCGGGCAACGCCGCATACGGCGCGAACGGCATTTCGCACTCGCTCGCGAACACACACCTTATAATAATAGCGATCTATAACGCCATCGGTATATGGGTAGATCCCCCCGCGACACCCGACAAAGTGCTGAAAGCGTTGGGAAAACTCGATTGAGTGACGCACTTCTCTCTCTACGCGGTATAACAAAGTCGTACGGCGAGACGGAGGTCTTGCGCGGCTTGGATTTGGATGTTGCGGCGGGTGAGTTCGTGACGCTGCTCGGTCCGTCGGGCTGCGGCAAGACTACGACGTTGCGCATCATCGCGGGTCTCGAATCGCCCGATTCAGGCACCGTGACGCTGTCGGGTGAGGACGTGACATCACTGCCGCCGAATCGCCGCGCGGTCAACACCGTGTTCCAGAATTACGCGCTGTTCCCGCACATGTCGGTCGAGCGCAACATCGCATACGCGCTCCGTCTGCGCGGCGCGTCAAAATCGGAGATTCGCGAGACGGTCTCGCGGCTGCTGTCGCTCGTGCGGCTCGACGGGTACGGAAAACGTATGCCGTCGGAACTCAGCGGCGGGCAGAGCCAGCGCATCGCGATAGCACGCGCCGTCGCGTCGGGTACAAAACTGCTGCTTTTAGACGAACCGCTCGGCGCGCTCGATTTGCAGCTGCGCCGCGCCATGCAGTCGGAGCTGAAAAGTCTGCAAAAGGCACTCGGTATCGCGTTCGTGTACATTACGCACGATCAGGAGGAGGCACTCAGCCTGTCCGACCGCGTAGCCGTCATGCGCGCGGGTACGTTCGAGCAGATCGGCACCATCACGGAGGTCTACGAGTCGCCGCGCACGGCGTACGTCGCGCGTTTCGTCGGCGAGGCGAACGTACTGCGCGGCGAGTCGGGTTCTATCGCCGTGCGTCAGGAGCATGTGCGGCTGTCCGCGCCTGAATCTGGTGCGTCGGAATCGGGTTTGCGCGGCACTGTGACGAGTTCGATTTTCGCGGGCGGACAGGCTCGGATAACGGTCGAGCTGTCGGGCGGAGAGTACGGCGGCGTGGAGATTGTGTCCTCGTCGGTGGGTCTTGCGCGCAATTTCGCGGTCGGCGACACGGTGAACGTGTCGTGGGGCGCGGAGTACGCGGTGACGGACGATGACGGTTGACAATTGACAGTTGACAGTTATGGACGGTGTTGCGGGTTTGGTGAAATTTTAGGTTGTATTTATCCTAAAATCGTGTATAATGGTGTTGCGGATAACAATTATTGCATTTCGGAGGAAAAATCCATGACCATCAACACCGACAGCATTGTGTCGATCAGTGACGCGAATCAGAATTTTTCGCGTGTCGCGCGTCTCGCGGACGAGAACGGAATCGCTGTGATTTTGAAAAACAACACGCCGCGATACGTGCTGATTGAGTTCAGCCAACTCTCGGACGATGAATCCGCGCCCGACGACGACGTTTTGCAGTTGTCGCGCCGCGTTCTGGAACGCAACCGCGACGCATACGAAAGGCTCGCGAAGTGAAATGTCTCACCCGCGAGCAGATTATCGCCGCCCACGCGGAACTTATTACGGAATTTGGGGGCATAATCGGCGTTCGCGACGAGATGTTGCTTGATTCCGCACTGTCCGCACCGTTTCAGACTTGGGATGGTGCGCAGATGTTCCCCACCGTGCATCAAAAAGCGGCGCGATTGGCGTTCGGGCTAATAACAAACCACCCATTTATCGATGGCAATAAGCGCGTCGGCGCGCATGTCATGATCGTGACGCTCGCGCTGAACGGCATAGATCTCGACTACACGCAGGACGAACTGTATGATATCATTCTGCGCGTTGCGGCGTCCGACGCCGCGTTTGACGAGTTGTTGCGGTGGGTGCTGTCACACACGCCGTAGCGTGTGCGCGAACGCGGCGGCATGCGCCGCCGCGATTAGTCGTCGTAATGTCCTCTGCACTGGACGATGTACAGCATATCGCTCTCGCGTCTGTACACAAGGCGGTTCGCGTCGTCGATACGGACACTCCAATAGCCGGGGCGGTGTTTCAACGGTTCGGGCTTGCCGATGGTGTCCACAGCGTCGCGTTCCAGTGCCGCGATCAGTTTGTTAATGCGGTTGAGCGTTCGGCGATCCTGCGTCTGCCAATAGAGGTAGTCGTCCCAACCCCTGTCGTGCCACGTTTTATTCATCCTCGACCTCAATCAGCTCGTGTATTGAGATGTTGCGCCCCGCTTCTATGTCGTCTATCGCGCGGTCTATTGCGCGCATGTTGCTCTCGCTGTAAAACGGGTCGTAGCCGATATCAAACGGAATACGCTTCTCGCGGCTGACTTTTTTCGCGAACACGGTCATCGCCGTCGTGATGTTCATGCCGAGGAAGTCGCAGGTCGCCTCAAATTCGCGCTTCAAGTCCTCGTCTATGCGGATATTGATGTTTGTCTGCGCCATTGTTGAAATACCCCTTAAAAAGTTATAAATAGTGCGATAGCAAGCTCGCCAAGTGCAAGCATTATATCACATTGTATGCACATTGTCAACACTCCGCACAAGGAACTCACATGAAACGTAAAAAATTTCGCTTCTCCAATATCGCCGCGGTGCTGCCGATGTACATCTTCACGGTCGCGTTTATTCTCGGACCGATTCTGTACATGCTCGCGCTGTCGGTGTTCTCAAAGGACGGGTTCAGCGTGAGACCCGATTTTACGCTGCGCAACTTCGCCCGCATCGGCGAGGGCGTGTATTTTCGCACATTTTTGCAGTCCACCAAGCTCGCGCTGATCACGACCGCGCTGTGTATCGCGGTCGGGTACCCGTTCGCGTGGTTCATGGCGACGCTGCCGAAACGGTTTCGCGGCGCGGCGTTGATCGCGCTGATTCTGCCGTTTTGGACGAGTTCGGTCATGCGACTGCGCGGGTGGGAGACGATTTTTCAGGCGAACGGTCCGCTGGACGACGTGCTTATCGCGCTCGGTATCGCGAAAGCCCCGCTCGGACTGCTGGGTTCGTACCCGACCATCGTGTTCGGCATGGTTTACGCGCTGTTGCCGTTCATGATCTACTCCGTGTACACGAGCGCGGAAAAGCTCGACCGCCGACTGCTCGAAGCGAGCCGCGATCTCGGCGCGGGTTCCGTGCGCGCGTTTCTTACCGTCGGATTTCCGCTGACGATACCCGGGCTGTTTTCAGGCATTATACTGACGTTCGTGCCGAGCATGGGGCTGTACTTCGTCGCGGATATCCTCGGCGGCGGCAAGACGCTGCTCGTCGGCACGCTGATCAACAACGCCAAGACCCAGATGTTCGACAAACCGTTCGCCGCCGCGCTGTCGGTGACGCTGCTCGCCATCACGTCGCTGTTCATGTTCGCGTACCGCAAGTTGACGGGTACGGACGAATTGGAGGGGCTGGCGTGAGCTTGCGACCGCCGCCGCACCACACTGAAAACGCAGAGGAGCACACATGACCGATCACGACGCGAAATCCCAAATCCTCGACATCGGCCGCCGCCTGTACGAACTGCGGCTCGTCGCGGCAAACGACGGCAACGTCAGTATCCGCATCGGTGACGCGATATGGGCGACACCGACGAACGTGTCCAAGGGATACATGACGGACGACATGCTCGTCAAACTCACGCTCGGCGGCGACGTTATCGCGGGGACGTGGAAACCGTCGAGCGAGATCAAGATGCACCTCGCCGTGTACCGTGCGAATCCCGCAATCGGCGCGGTCGTCCACGCGCACCCGCCGTACGCCACCGCGCTCGCGGCGGCGGGTCTGCCGCTCGACGGTACGGTGCTCGATGAGACGCGCGTCCTGCTCGGCGAGATTCCGCTGACAAAAAATGCCGCACCCGGCACGTCGGAACTCGCGGAAGCCGTTGCGGCGCAATGTGTCGCGTATCGCGGCACGCTCATGGAGCGTCACGGCGTGTGTACGTGGGCGGAGACTGCGGAACAAGCGTTGTTCAACATGGAGCGCATCGAGTTCACGGCGAAGATTATGTTTTTGAAGCGGGGGGTAGATTGATATGGATATACTGCAATTTGACACAGAAATCGTAAATTACTATGACAGTAGTGCTGTCGCGGCAAGAATAACTGTCAATGGGCAGCCGTTAATCGGCACAGTAAAAGACTACGAGTTGCCTTACGCAAAGAAATACGGTCAAGAGAGTATTGCGGGTGGATACTCCTATGTGCCGATTAAATTTCTTTACAAGTTTCTCGCAGAAGAGTACAAGACAGGGTATTATTCAGAAAAGGTTCCGATTTTGATATGTGGTGGGTGCGGATTTGTGGGATGTTGGGATTTTTCGATAGACATAAAGGCGTGCGGCGATGAAGTGATTTGGGCAAACGGGCGCAATACGTATCGCTCATCACCTGAGTGTCTCGGCGGCTTCTGGGATTACAGCGATTTCCCCGAATTTCATTTCAGCGCGGAAAACTACACTTCGCAGATGCAAAAGCTGAAAGTGCTTGCGGAAAAACACCGTGATTAGCTCGCCGAACACACATCACGATTCTCAATAAACGCTCAGTCCGACAGGGAGATATTATCATGAAACTCACACGATTTTACGTTGACGGCGGCGCGATTCATGTCGGTGCCGCAACGGCTTACGGCGTCGTCGACGTCACCGCGCTCGGGTTCGGCGACGACATTGTGTCGCTGCCGACGGACGCGCTCGCGCGCTCGGTGGAACTGTACACCGCGCTGTACATCTCAATGCACTCGAACACCGCATATACGACGGCGCACAACGGTTTCCTCGACCCCGCAACGCTCAGATACGCGCCGATTACGTCGCCGCGCAAGATCATCTGCGCGGGTCTGAACTACCGTGACCACGCCGAGGAGACGGGCGGCGAGGCACCCGAACACCCCATATTGTTCACGAAGTACGCGGACACTCTCGCCCCGCACGGTGCGAAAATCGAGTTGCCGCAATGGTTGCGCTGCTTCGATTACGAGGCGGAACTCGTCGTCGTGATCGGGCGCGCGGCGTACAACATCGCGGAGGACGACGCGGACGACTACATCTTCGGCTACACCTGCGGCGACGATCTGTCCGCGCGCGACAGCCAATTTTTGTCGAATCAGTGGGCGGCGGGCAAGAATTTCCCCGATTTCGCACCGACGGGTCCGTTCATCACGACAGCCGACGAGTGGCAGCCCGACAGCAAGTACATTCGCACCTACGTCAACGGCGATCTGCGGCAGAACGGCAACACGAGCGACATGATTTTCAGCGTCCGCGCCAACGTCGCCGCCGCGAGCCGATATTTCGCGCTCGAACCAGGTGATCTTGTGTTCACGGGTACGCCCGCAGGTGTGATTCTCGGCAAACCCAAGGGTTCCCGCGTGTGGCTGACGCGCGGCGACGTAGTGCGCGTCGAGATCGAGGGGTTGGGCGCGTTGGAGAACGAGTTAATGTGAATAGGGGTCGGTCTTGACCGACCCCTTTGCATTGCGTGTTGCACGTAGGGGCGTGTTCACCCGCCCTTTGCCGTTGTCTGTTATTCGCACGTGTTTTTGTAGGGACGGACGACCCTGTCCGTCCCGTTATGGTCTGCGCAGACCCGTACAGGACGGACAGGGGCGTCCGTCCCTACGTATACATTAGTGCGCAAACAGGCAATACGCAAGGGCGGGTTGACCCCGCCCCTACGATAACGCGAATCAAAAATTGCGGTGCCGCAAATTTTCTGCGCAACGCCGCCAAACCCCCAAAACTCGCAGTTGCAATACCCCTAACATTGTGATATAATAATTAGCCATACGCAAATAACACAAATCTGAATTCAGGGGTAATCCATGATCATATCCGACCGCTGGCGCGACTACGCGCTGCTCGACACGTCGCGCGGCGAACGGCTCGAACGCTGGGGCAAGTACATACTCGCGCGCCCCGATCCGCAGGTGATCTGGGACACCGCGCGCACGCGTGCCGAGTGGCGCAAACCCGACGCGCGTTACGTGCGGTCGAGCACGGGCGGCGGCGCGTGGGAACGGCACAGCGTACCCGATTCGTGGGAGATCGCTTACGGCGACCTCAAATTCACGGTGCGCCCGACGAATTTCAAGCACACGGGGCTGTTCCCCGAGCAGGCGGCGAACTGGGACTACATCGCTGCGAAAATCCGCAACAGAATCGACAACCGCGTCGGCGCGGCGGTCGGCAAACCCGTCTCCGTGCTGAATCTGTTCGCGTACACGGGCGGGGCGACGCTTGCGGCGGCGGCGGCGGGTGCCGAGGTGTGCCATGTGGACGCTGCCCGCGGCATGGTGCAGTGGGCGCGCGATAACGCGAAGCTGTCGGGGCTGGAAAACCGCCCGATACGCTGGATTGTCGACGACTGCGTGACATTTTTGGAGCGCGAGATTCGGCGTGAGCGGCGGTACGACGCGATCATCATGGATCCGCCGAGCTACGGACGCGGTCCGAACGGCGAGACGTGGAAGCTCGAGGACGACCTGTACCGTCTCGTGCAGACCGCGACGCGCGCGCTGTCCGACAACCCGCTGTTCTTCGTCATCAACTCGTACACGACGGGACTTTCCCCCGCGACGCTCACGTATATCGCGGGAACGGTGCTCACGAAACGATACGGCGGCACCGCGCAATCCGACGAACTCGCCCTGCCCGTTCAGGATTCGGGGCTGTACCTGCCGTGCGGAGCGACGATGCGGTGGGAAGATGTTAGAAGTTAGACGTTGGAGGTTAGACGAGGGACGTTTGGAGGGTACGCTGTGAGCGATAATATAATTGAGGTGCGGGATTTGTCGCTTGTCTATCCCGCGCATGACGAGGGCGACGAGGGTGTCGCGGCGTTGCGCGACGTGAGTCTCGACATTCGGCGCGGCGAATTCGTCGCGGTGCTGGGACACAACGGGTCGGGTAAATCGACGCTCGCGCGGTGCCTGAACGCGACGCATAAACCCACATCGGGCAGCGTGCGCGTGGACGGACTGGACACGTCGGACGACGGGAACACGCTTGAAATACGCCGCCGCGTCGGTATGGTTTTTCAGAACCCCGACAATCAGATCGTCGCGAGTGTCGTCGAGGAGGATTGCGCGTTCGCGCCCGAAAACCTCGGTGTACCGCCCGACGAGATACGCCGCCGCGTCGATGCCGCGCTGAAAATCGTGAACATGTACGAGTACCGCGAACACGCGCCGCACCTGCTGTCGGGCGGACAGAAACAGCGTATCGCCATCGCGGGCGTACTCGCGATGCAGCCCGAGTGCGTCGTGTTCGACGAGCCTACCGCGATGCTCGACCCGCGCGGGCGCGAGGACGTCATAAAAATAATCCGAAAAATGCGCGACGAGCAGGGCGTGACCGTCGTGCTGATAACGCACCACATGGACGAGACGCTCGACTGCGATCGCTTGTTCGTCATGAATGAGGGGCGTATCGCGCTGTCGGGCGCGCCGCGCGACGTGTTCCGCGACGTGGAGACGCTGCGGTCATTCGGGTTGGACGCGCCCGAGACCGTGCTGCTCGCGTGGGAACTGCGCAACGCGGGTATCGCCGTATCGGACGACGTGCTGAGCGTCGAAGAGTGCGCGGCGGCGGTGTACAAGGCGGTGAAATAATGCCACAACCTATCATTCAAACCGAAAATGTGACCTACGTCTACTCCGCGGGAACGCCTTTCGAGCGTCCCGCGTTGCGCGGCGTGACGTTTGCCGCCGAGCGCGGTGAGTACGTCGGCATCATCGGACACACGGGGTCGGGCAAATCGACGTTCGCGCAACTGCTGAACGCGCTGCTCACGCCGACGACGGGGCGCGTACTGCTCGACGGGCGCGACGTGAACGAGTCGAAAAAATCGCGGCACGAGTGCCGCTTCCGCGTCGGACTCGTGTTCCAGTTCCCCGAATATCAGTTGTTTGAGGAAACTGTCGCGCGCGACATCGCGTTCGGTCCGAAAAATATGGGGTTGCCGCAGCGCGAGATCGACGAGCGCGTCGCCGAGGCGGCGGCGTTCGTCGGATTGACCGACGCCGACCTCGAAAAGTCGCCATTCGACCTGTCGGGCGGGCAGAAACGCCGCGCCGCAATCGCGGGTGTGATCGCGATGCGCCCCGAGGTGCTGATTTTGGACGAGCCGACGGCGGGTCTCGACCCGCGCGGGTGCGAATCCCTGCTCACGAACATCGACGAGTACCGCCGCAAGCTCGGCGCGACCGTATTCGTCGTGTCGCACAGCATGGAGGAGGTCGCGCGGCGCGCCGACCGCATAACCGTGTTCATGGATGGCACAACGCCGCTCGACGGTACGCCCGCCGAGGTGTTCGCGCACGGTGCGGAACTGCGCGAGATGGGTCTGTCGATACCGAAACCCGCAAGAATAGCCGAACGTCTGCGCGCGCTGGGGCTGGATCTGCCGCAGGGGCTGTTCACGACCGAAGCGGTGCGGGACGCGGTTGTTCAGTTAACAGTTAACAATTAACAGTTAACACGTCGTCCGCAGACGACGTACAAAGCGCAACCGCGCCGCAACGCGGCACTTAGCGCGGAGTAGTTACGGGGGTTGGACGGGGGTTACGCGTTGGACGGGGGCAAACCCCCGCCGACTGCGGTCGGCACCCCCTTTCCGAAAGGGGGCGTGGACGCGGGACGTTTGGACGTGGGACGTTTGGACGTAAGAAGGGCGATTGGTAATCGCCCCTACGACCCGTTTACGACATCTCCGCAACCTCGTCCTACCGCCGCGTAACCCCCCGTCCAACGTTTGCCCCCTTTGGAAAAGGGGGTGCCGTCCGCAGACGGCGGGGGTTTGGGCCCCGGCCGCCCGCCCCGGTGCCCCCGGCCCCCCGG
>JAISJJ010000145.1 GCA_031261585.1 Oscillospiraceae bacterium | reverse complement strand
GCCGCTGCCGTTCTCGCGTCTCACGGAAGCGAGAAGGGCGCGGTGCGTTCCCTCCAACGAGCTTTGGTTACTTTCTCTCGACAGAAAGTAACGCCGCGCGGCGAGCGCGGACAAGCTATTGAAACGCAGAGCATAGCCCGCGACGCATGTCGCGCGCAACATCGAAAAGGGCGGGTAGACCGCCCCTACGAGGACGATGAAAGCGAATCAATATCAAGGGGATTCTTCGCAGGCTCAGAATGACAGAATTAGCGCGTGAGATTCTTCGCTTCGCTCTGAATGACAGGGACGGTGCAGAATTATGACAGGGGCGATGTGGACATCGCCCCCTGCGAGGGATTGCGTTGCCAATCCATTCGCGCCTACTCCAACACCGCGCCGCGATTCGCGGACGTTACCATGCGCGCGTACCGACCGAGCCAGCCTGACGTGATCTTCGGCGGGTGCGGCGCGGTATTTTTTGCGCGCTCGGCGAGCGTTTCGTCGGTGACGCGCACGTTTATGCTGTTATTAGGTATGTCGATGTCGATGAGGTCGCCCTCCTCGATCAGCGCGATCTCGCCGCCCGCCGCAGCCTCTGGCGACACGTGACCGATACTCGCGCCGCGCGACGCACCCGAAAACCGCCCATCCGTGATCAGCGCGACCTGTTTATCGAGCCGCATACCCGCGAGCGCGGACGTGGGATTGAGCATCTCGCGCATACCGGGTCCGCCTTTCGGTCCCTCGTAGCGGATCACAACCACGTCGCCCGCGACGATTTTGCCGTCATATATCGCGGCGATAGCGTCGTCCTCGCCGTCGAACACGCGCGCGCGCCCCGTGTGAACGAGCATCTCGTCGGCGACGGCGGAGCGTTTGACGACGCACCCGTCGCGCGCGATGTTGCCCCACAGCACGGCGATACCGCCCTGCGCGCCGTACGGATTCGTGAGCGGGCGAATCACGTCGCCGTCCGCACCCGATAAGCCCGCGAAATGGTCGGACAGCGCGCCGAGAACGGTCGGCTGTTCGCGGTTCAGGTAACCGCCCTTGTCGAGTTCCGCCATGACGGCGGGAATGCCGCCCGCCGCGTTCAAATCCTGAACGTGGTGGTGTCCCGCAGGTGCGAGGTGGCAGAGATTCGGGGTGCGTGCCGATACGGTGTTGATCGTACGCAAATCGAGCGCGACACCCGCCTCGTGCGCGATTGCGAGCAGGTGCAGGACGCTGTTCGTCGAGCAGCCGAGTGCCATGTCGAGCGCGAGACCGTTCTCAAACGCGCCCGCCGTCAGGATATCGCGCGGTTTCTTGTCCAGTCTCAGCAGTTCCATGATCTGCGCGCCCGACTGTTTCGCAAAGCGTATACGCGACGCGGATACGGCGGGGATCGTGCCGTTTCCGGGCAACGCCATGCCAATCGCCTCGCACAGGCAGTTCATCGAGTTCGCCGTGTACATACCGGCGCACGAGCCGCACCCGGGACACGCGTTTTCCTCGAGATACCCGAGCGAATCCGCGTCCATGTACCCCGCCTTGTACGCGCCGACAGCCTCGAACAGAGACGACAGCGTGGTGCCGCCGCCCTCGGCGTCGCGCCCCGCAAGCATCGGACCGCCGCTGACAACGATGGCGGGGATGTTCAGCCGCGCCGCCGCCATGAGCATACCGGGTATGATCTTGTCGCAGTTCGGTATCAGCACGAGCGCGTCGAAACAGTGCGCCCGCGCCATCGTCTCAACGGAGTCCGCGATAAGTTCGCGGCTCGGCAGCGAGTAAAACATACCCTCGTGTCCCATCGCGATGCCGTCGCACACGCCGATAGACGGCACGAGAATCGGCGTACCGCCCGCAGCTCGAACGCCGTCCGCCGCAGCTTTCGCCACCTTGTCGAGGTGCGCGTGACCGGGTACAATCTCGCTGTACGCGCTGACGATGCCGACAAACGGGCGCGCGATCTCGTCTCTCGTGAACCCGAGCGCGTATAACAGACTGCGGTTCGGCGCGCGCTCGGGCAGAGCCGCGAGTTCCGCGCTCTTATTCTTCATATCGCTCATATCGCTCACTTTTTCAGCCAGCTCATCATGCCGCGCAACTGTTTGCCGACGGTTTCGACGAGGTGCGAAGCCTGTACGCGTCGCGACGCGAGGAAATGCGCGCGCCCGCCCGCCTTGTTCTCAGAAATCCACTCGGACGCGAATGTGCCGTCCTGAATCTCGCGCAGGATGTTCTTCATCTCGCGGCGCGTGTCGTCGGTTATGATGCGCCGCCCCGTGCGGTAGTCGCCGTACTCCGCCGTGTCGGATATCGAATAGCGCATCATCGCGAAACCGCCGCTGTTTATGAGGTCGACGATGAGTTTCATCTCGTGGACGCACTCGAAATACGCCATTTCAGGCGCGTAACCCGCCTCGACGAGCGTGTCAAAGCCCGCTTTCATCAGCTCCGTCACGCCGCCGCACAGCACCGCCTGTTCGCCGAACAGATCGGTCTCCGTCTCCTCCTTGAACGTCGTCTCGATGATGCCCGCGCGCCCCGCACCGATACCGCAGGCATACGCCAGCGCGATCTCGCGCGCCTGACCCGAGTAGTCCTGCTCAATCGCGATCAGCGACGGTACGCCGCGCCCCTCCTGATACTGCGTGCGCACCGTGTGTCCGGGACCTTTCGGCGCGACCATCGCCACGTCGATGTTTTTCGGCGGCACGACCTGATTGTAGTGGATATTGAACCCGTGCGCGAACAGCAGCACATCGCCGTCATCGAGATTCGGTGCCACGGACTCGCGGTAGATGTCCGCCGCGCGCTCGTCGGGGACGAGCATCATGATGATGTTCGCCGTCTTTGCCGCGTCCTCAACGCCGAGGACGGTCAACCCCGCCGCCTGTGCGACCGCGACATTCGCAGAGTCCGCGCGCAGTCCGACGACGACGTCAACACCCGAATCTTTGAGGTTGTTCGCGTGCGCGTGACCCTGACTGCCGTAGCCGATGATAGCCACCTTTTTGCCGCGGAGCAACCCGAGGTTGCAGTCGCTGTCGTAATACATTTTTACCATTGTAGTGTTCCTCCAAAATTTTGTTTGTTTTGATATTTTGTGTGCTATGTCTGTCACTTTGCGCGACTTTTGTCATTCAGAGCGAAGCAAAGAATCTCATGCGCGCGACTTGCCCATACCTGTCATTCCGCGCACCCCCTGTCATTCTGAGCGAAGCGAAGAATCCCCTTGATATTGATTCGCCTTTCTCGTTATCGTAGGGGCGGGGTCTACCCGCCCTTTTCGATGTTGCGCGCGGTTTCACCGCAGGCAGTGCACTGCGTTTCGCAACTCTGTCCGCGCTCGCCGCGCGGCGTTACTTTCCGTCGGAGGAAAGTAACCAAAGTCCGTTAGACGCACCGCGCCCTTCTCGCTTCCGTGAGACGCGAGAACGGCA
>JAISJJ010000144.1 GCA_031261585.1 Oscillospiraceae bacterium | reverse complement strand
CCCCTCTCCGACACCCACACCGTCGCCCTCCCCTACACCCGAGCCATCGCCTGAACCGTCGCCCGAACCGACACCCGAGCCGTCGCCCGAGCCGACACCGACGCCGCCGATCCCCGAGTACCCTGCGATACCGATTCGCCCCGATATCGACCCGTCGCGACCGATGATCGCGCTGACGTTCGACGACGGACCCGGTGTACACACGCAACGCGTACTCGATACGCTGGAGCGGTACAGCGCGGTGGCGACGTTCTGTCAAATCGGCAGGCAGATCGCGGGCTACGCCGAGCTTGACCGCGCAATCGTCGCGCAGGGCAGTCAAATCATCAGCCACACATGGGATCACTGGAATCTCACAAAACACACAGACGATGAGATTCGCTGGCAGCTCGAAACGGTCAACAACGCGCTCGCCGACATCGGTGTTCCGACCTCACGGTTCTTCCGACCGCCGTACGGCTCGATCAGCGCGGACGTACAGCGCGTCGCCGCCGAACTGGGGCTGACCGCGATCAACTGGAACGTCGACCCGCGCGACTGGGATCACAAGGACGCGCAACAGACATACGACCGCATCATGGACAAGGTAAAGGACGGAGCGATCATACTCTGTCACGACATCTACGGCGAGACCGCCGACGCGATGGAGCGCGTGATCCCCGAACTCATAGCGCGCGGGTACCAACTCGTCACCATCGCGGAACTGCTCGAATATCGCGGGATAGAGATCGTCGCGGGCGGGGTGATTTATCACGGGTGATGGCAATTGACAATTAACAATTGTCAATTAACAATTGACAATTGGGGACGGAGGCAAACCCCCGCCGACTGCGGTCGGCACCCCCTTTCCGAAAGGGGCAGGGTTGGACGAGGGTTACGAGGACGTTGGATAGCGGGTCGTAGGGGCGATTACTAATCGCCCGCCCCTCGTCCACCGTCCATCGTCCAAGCCCCCTTTCGCAAAGGGGGTGCCGCTCGCAAGCGGCTGGGGTTTGTCCCCGTCCAACTGCGCAAAAAGTGCGATGCGCTTCCGAATAATAATTTACTTGACACGCACGCCTGTTTGCTATAAAATGACGCTTACATTCCTTTGGGACATATAATCAGAAAGACTGGTGGACAAGATGAAAAAGGTATTGGCACTTCTCCTTGCGATTGCGGTCGTCGTCGCTTTTGCGGCGGGCTGTAATTCGACGAATCAGACCCCCGAAACCCCCACGCCCACACCCTCCTCAGACGCGCCGAACACACCCGATGCAGACCCCGTGCAGGGCAACTTCACCGACGAGATGAAAATCCCCTACGGGCAGGACATCTCCCCCGACGACGGTGCGGACGGCGTTCCCGGCTACTTCACCGAGCGTGAGGGCGACCACGCGGGTTCACCGTATTTCTCGAACATCGACCCGTACAATATGACCTCCACCGACACCCTGACGATTCTGCCGAAATACAAGACGATTCAACAGTCGAGCGAGTGGTCGTGCGGCGTTGCGGCGGCTCTCACCGCCATCGACTACCTCGGCAAACTCGGCGACTACGACGAGTTGACGCTCGCTGAACTGCGCCCGCAGGGTACGCGTCCGAGCGCGACGACACTCGATGAGGCAATCGCGATATTCGACGGTGTCGGCGGTTTTGAGCTCGTAACCTCGCGCAATTTCGAGGGCGAATTTTGGCTCGACACAATTCAGGACTTTCTCGCGGAGGGTATGCCCATACTCATCTGCTGGAACGACTGGCACGGTCACTGGCAGGTCATCATCGGTTACGACACGATGGGTACCGAGATCGAGAGCGACGACGTGATCATCGTAGCCGACCCGTACGACACGACCGACCACAATCAGGACGGTTACGGCGTATACGGCGCGGAGCGTTTCATCTACAACTTCACGATGTACAACATGTTCGGCACCGACCGCGCCGACAACGACATGCTCTTCATAGCGGCAAAACCCGCAGCGTAAATTACATAGGCATAATGAGACGGGAGTTGCGGTACGACCGCAACCCCCGTCTTTAATTATCAATTACCGTTACGTCATGCATGGAGCAGATCAGCCAACATCACACCCCGTAGTGAATCACAAACTTATTCTCCTCTTTCGCCTTTTCGAGCAATGAGAGCAGCGCAAACAATATCTCTCCGCACTTTTTTATCCATTCAGCAGAGGTGCGGGTTATAATGATTTTGATGAACACGTCAATTGACTCAGGAGGTATTAGCGTAACTCCCCAACGGTCAACTGCGGTTTCAGGACGGTCAAAACTGCGAACATAGCTCTTCATCTCCAATAAACCGTCCCACCAGTCGTTGATTATTTCATCAGGAACAGCGAGACAGTGGTGCCGTCTTATATACTCTTTGTATGTCTGTCCAAAAACATACCGCAAATCTGAATAATCCTCTGTCTTATCAAAATCATCTATTATCCCGAAATGAGCGTACGGACCTAATCTCTTACGCATTATTTATACCTTGCAATTACTGCATATACACTGCCATCAGTGTTTTGCTTTTTCCGCTTTCTGCAAGTCCACGACGAGTAGGCGCGACAGTTCATCTTTCGTCGGCGACTCCATCTTCGCGAGCCTGTCCGCGTGGACGGCTACCGCGCGCTCAAACACGTTGCGCACGTCGCGCGCGTTACCGAAATTCGCCGCGCGGTTCTTGTACATGCCGTCGAACATCGCGGCGGCGAACATTCGCGCGTCGTCGGACAGCGCGTACGCGTTTTTGCGGCACAGCCCCTCGAAAATCGCGGTCAACTCGTCCGCATTGTAGTCCGGGAAGCTGAAATAGCGCGCGAATCGCGACTGCAAACCGGGGTTCGATTCGATGAAACGGTTCATCTCGCCCGTATAGCCCGCGACGATCACGACGAGTTTGTCGCGGTTGTCCTCCATGAGTTTCAGCAGCGTCTCAATCGCCTCGCGCCCGAAATCGTTATCCGCGCGCTCAGGCGTGAGCGAATACGCCTCGTCGATGAACAGAATCCCGCCGAGCGCGGAGTTCACGACCTCCGTGGTCTTGATCGCCGTCTGACCCACGAATCCCGCGACGAGCCCACCGCGATCCGTCTCGATCAAATGCCCTTTCGGCAGCGCGCCGATAGCGGCGAACAGCTCACCGAGTATGCGCGCGACCGTCGTCTTGCCCGTACCGGGGTTGCCGAGGAACACCATGTGCAGCGACATCGGCGTGAGCGGCAGTCCCGCTTCCTCACGGAGCTTGCGCACCTTTACGAGGTTGATGAGACTGCGTACGCTCGATTTGATGTCGTCCAATCCGACGAGCGAGTCGAGTTCCGCGAGCATCTCGTCGAGTGTGCGCGGCGGCTTCTCGTCGGCAATCGCCTTCTTTTGCGCGTCCGACAGCGCGGAATCGGGTACCGTCGGCGGCGTTTTCGGCTTGTCCGACGTCTGAACGGGCTTGTCGCGCACCGTCGCCGCGTCGATCTCGCGTTCGAGCTGTTTCGCGGCGTCGAGCGCGTCGTAAAACGCGTCGTCCACGGATTGCGCATCGGCGGGTGTCGTGCGGTTCGGCGACAGACCGCCCAAGAGCGCGGCAAAATCGCCGAGGCTGTCAAGATACGACTTCGGCGGTTTGATATTCAGATCGGGCTTCTTACGGTTATCGGGCATATATGTATCTAATTTCCAATCGCGGGAAAAAATATTTCGCCGCGCAGGTGCATATTGTACATTCTGCGCGCGATATCCTCAATCGTGTCGATGTCGTCGGGGTTCGCCAACGCGTTCTTTTTGTACCCCACATCGGCTGCAACTACTGCAATTTCAGCCTTGATCTCCGCTGACTGTCGGTGCAGCAACGCTCTCTTGCCTTGTGTATTGATAATGCCCGCCGCGAGCAGAGCGATCACTGCTGTCAACGCGATTTTCATTATCAACCCTGTTTTTTTCACTGCTCTGCGGCTCCTTTCGGTAAGTTTTTCTGCGTATATGCGTATCATCTGGTATTGTATACCATTTCACCGCATAAATAAAGTGTTTTTTTGCGGATTTTGTAAACTTTTTGTTAACATTCCACAGCCACGCTATCGGGCGTGTCAAAAAATACAGCGCAAACGTCACCCCGTCGGCTACGGCGCGCAGTATCGGCAGCATCAGCCGCGACATTGTCAG
>JAISJJ010000082.1 GCA_031261585.1 Oscillospiraceae bacterium | reverse complement strand
ATCTCCCGCGCTTTCGCCTCTGAAAGTTTCGAACTCTTGAAATACTTGTTTGCCATTGCCACACCTCGCTTTGAAGTATACTACTTCATTTACTCGGTGTCAAGTCCCTTGTTAATTGTCAACTGTAAATTGTCTTGCGTATGTCCAACACGTGCAGTTGTACGCTTCTTCTGCCGCGAAATTCGTTTAGCTGCGGCTCAAACGCGACGTCCACGAGGTCGCCGTCTGCTATGCCGAGATTTTCGGGCGGCGAGGAGAAGAAGATGCAGTCGAGCGTGACGCGATCCTTCTCGATCTTGACGCGCGAGTGCTTGCCGCCGCCTACGGGTATGAGGTTCAGCACCGTCGCACCACTTATCGTGAGGCACGGCGGCAGGTTGCCGTTGCCGAACGGTTCGAGCAACGCGAGCGATTCAATGTTTTCTAGCACGAGCAACTGCGGCTTCTCGACCTCGAAATCTATGTGCAGGCACGGTTTCTGCCGTTCGGAGACCTGCTCTCGGTACAGTACCGCGAGCCGTGTGCGCAACTCGTCGATGTTCTCGCGCGGTATCGTGATACCGACCGCCATCTCGTGTCCGCCGAAATTTATCAGCAGATCGGAGCATTTCGACAGCGCGGTGTACATCTTGAAATCGCCGACACTGCGGCAACTGCCGCGCCCGATACCGTCCTCGTCGACGTTGATCATCACGGCGGGCAACATAAACCGCTCCGCCGTCCGCGCCGCGACGATGCCCATCACGCCGTGGTACCAGTTCTCACCCGACATGACGATCGGCACACCCTGCGGCTCGTCGACCGCGCGCAACTTGACCTCCTCGAATATCGCGGATTCAAGCTCACGCCGCTGGTCGTTCAACCGCACCAACTCGCGCGTCAGGTTTTCGGCTTCAACGGGGTCTTTCGTGAGCAAAATGTCGATCGACAGCGACGTGCGCCCCATGCGCCCCGCCGCGTTCAGTCTCGGCGCGAGCATGAACCCGATAACCGCCGTGTTGATCGCGGCGTTCGGCACATTTGCTGCCCGCATGAGCGCGCTCAGACCCTCGCGCGGCGATTTTTCGAGCCGCCGCAACCCCTCGCGTATCAGCGCGCGATTCTCACCCATCACTGGCATAACGTCCGCAACCGTGCCTATCGCGACAAAATCACCGTACAGGTCGAGCATTTCAGACAGCGGGCGGTGCGGCTCCATCGCGCACACGAGCTTGAACGCCACACCGACACCCGCGAGTACGCGGTTCGGGTACTCGCTCTCGGGTCGCTTCGGGTCGACGACGGCGCACGCGTCAGGCATACGGCACTTGCACTCGTGGTGGTCTGTGATCACGAACTCCATACCGAGCGATTTACCGTACTCCACCTCGTCGGCGGCGGTGATCCCGCAGTCTACGGTGATCACGAGGTTCACGCCGCGCGAGTGCAGATAGTCGAGCGCGGTGCGGTTCAGCCCGTACCCCTCCTCGGATCTGCCGGGGATATAAATCTCCGCGTCGACCCCGCGCGTCGCGAGGTAGCTCTTGATGAGCGCGGACGCGGTCATGCCGTCCACGTCGTAATCTCCGAATACTGCAACCGTCTCTCGCGTCTCAATCGCGCGCGTTATGCGGGCGACGGCGCGGTCCATATCGAGCATGAGAAACGGGTCGAGAATGTCGGCTTCCGTGTGCGTCATGAAGTGCTTTGCGTCGTCCTCCGTCGTGATGCCGCGCGAGCAGAGAAACACGGCGGGCAACGCGTTAACACCCGCCCGCACCAGCTTTACAGCCGCACTGCGGTCGAATCCGTGTATCTCCCACTGCTCGAATAACATCACAAACCCCGTTTCTATCGCCGTTAACAATTGGTTTTCTTATTATAATACCACAAATTGCAATGTTTTACAACATATTTTTTCGGTAAGGTTCAGGCAATCGCAAATCAAACATCAATAGCGGCGATTACAATCGCCCACAGTACACCCGAAAAGGCGCGCGGGCGATTAATAATCGCCCCTACAACCCGTTAACAAACGAATCGCAACCCCCGTCCAACCCCCGTAATTGTCAATTGTCAACTGTTAATTGTTAATTGTCATCGCCCGTCCAAAAATCTCGCAAAATTGCCGCCCGTGATATCTTCGACCACGCGGTCGGGCAATTTCAGGTGTCGTATCATGCGCAACTCGTCGTCGTGATCCCACATCGGGAAATCGCAGCCGAAAAACACGCGTTGCGCGTCGATCCTGTCGAGTATGCGGCGCGTCTCGCGCAGACCGATGAACCCGTACGTCGAGCTTGTGTCAAAATACACGTTGTCCGCGCCGCGAAACGCCTCCGCTGCCTTGTCCCACATGCTCCACCCGCCGAAATGCGCCGCCACTACGTCGATTTTCGGGAACATGTCCGCGATTTTCCGCACGCGCTCGGGGTGCGAAAACGTGTAGCGGTAGTCGCCCGAGTGCGTCACGACGAACATGCCGAGTGCCTGAACGCACTCAAAAATCGGCAGCATCTTCGGGTCGTCGATGTCGAATTTCTGAAAATCGGGGTGCAGTTTGATCCCGCGAATACCCGCGTCGTGTATGCGCGTCAGTTCGCGCTCGAAGTCCCCGAAATCGCGCTGCATCGTTCCCGCGCCTATAAATTCGGGGTGTTCGGCGACCTGTTCGAGGATATAGTCATTGATGCGCGTGACCTGCGCCGCCGTCGTCGCGGTCGAGAACACGAGGTGCCTGTCCACCCCCGCGCGTTTCCCCGCGGCGAGCAGCGTCTCGACCGCGCCGTTATAGCGCATGGGGCGTTCGTAAAAATCCGCTATGGCGCGCGTCGCCACGCGCTCGATTTTCGGTGGGAATATGTGTGCGTGTGTGTCGATGATGGGCATAAATGCGCTTTACCTTCTATGATTTGTAGCGTCCCTTTGGCGCGTTGTTTGACGCGGGACGCCGTGGGCGGCGTCCCCTGCGCGGCGCGTTGCGTTTGTCGTCCTATTGCAATTCTTTCAGCGAGGAATATAACATATCGTATATTTTCGTCGTGTGCTTGTCCGCTGTGAACAATATCGCGTTGACGGTCACGGAACACTCCTCGAACGCGAGCGACGCCGCCGCGCTCGACGCGCCCGTCACGGAAATCGACGTTGTGCGTCCGTATGACACGGCGGATTTTATGTGTCCGACGATGCCGCCGTCGCTCTCAATCAACGCCGCAAGTTCCTGCAATTGCTCGGCTAATCGCGCCGTGTTTATCTCGTGTGTGTAGTTCGATGTCGCGGTGAAGATCAGCGCGTCGTCCTGTCGCGTAATGTCTATTTGTATGTCGTTCTTAATCCCGCTCACGCGTCAGCCCTCCCCCACCACAGCGCGCCACACGGATTCGTCCACCGTGTCCGACGCGGAGATGCGCACGATATTTGCCGCTTTGTACATCATCAGCACGTCGTCGTCCACCTCGGCGAGCGTCTCCGCGCTCACGAGATCGCACTTGTTGACGAGCACCGCGTCCGACCCGTAAATCTGCGCGGCGAGCAGCTTCTCCATCGCGAATATCAGCCGATTCCACCGCGACGCGTCCACGAGCACGGCGACGCGCGCGTCGATACCGAGCGCGGATTTCAGATTTTCGCGGCACACCTGGGGGTCGGCAAGCCCTGTCGTCTCGATGATGAGCAGATCGGGGTTCAACTCGGTCTGTATGCGCTGCGCCGCCGCCGTGAACTCACCCGACACGGTGCAACACGCGCAGCCCGAGAACAGATTGCGCACGTTCAGCCCGCCCGCGCTGAGAATCTTGTCGTCAACGCCGATCTCGCCGACCTCGTTTTCGAGTATGACGACGTTGCGCCCCGAATCGACGAGCCAGCGCGCGAGCTTCAACAGCGCGGTCGTCTTGCCTGAGCCGAGAAAACCGCTCAAAATAAGGATATTCATAACGTCACCTCGTCCAAATTGTCAATTCTCCATTATCAATTGTCAATTGTAAAACACCCGCCCGTACCGCTCCGCCTCGTCGAGCAGCACGGCGTTGTGTCGTTGCATCTCCGCGTCGTCGAGCGGTCCCATAAAACCTCCGAACCACGCGAAACCGCCGTTCGGCGCGAGCTTATCCATCGTGTCGCGCACGGATTGGCGAATCTCCTCGTCCGTCACGTCGGGTTCGAGCAGTCGCCCGCCCGCGTCCCACCCACCCGCGATCATGATCTTGCCGCTCGCCTTGATCGCGGCGAGGTCGTTGCACGTCTGCGCGGGTTCCCACAGCGTCACTCCCATCTCGACGAGCTGATCTACGATCCCCTCGCACTTGCCGCAGTTGTGCATCGTAATTGGAAGTCCGCGCTCAACGCCCAGCGCGGTGAACAACTTGTGGCGCGGCAGTAGAAATTCGCGGTACATCGCGGGGGAGATGAACGGCGCGCCCCACGCCGCCGTGTCGTCCTGCAATGTCAACACGTCGGGTTTCAGCCTGTCGATGTACCCCAACGCGACCACCTGCACGAACTCCGCCACGTAGTCGAGCAGCTCATGCACCGCCTCAGGCTCCTCGTACATCGCCATCATCGCGTTCTCAAACCCCATGAACGACACGAGCGTCTGGAAATAGCCGAAATGTATACACAACGCCGTCGCCGTCTCGTCGCGGTTTATCGCGTAACGCTTCACGTCGTCGGCGACGAGTTTGTCCCAGTCGACGTGCGCCGTGTCGGGCGCGTGTATCACGTCGCGCCAGTTCGTCACGTCGGCGAGCAGAAAATTGTTCGGCTCGGGGATAAGCCCGCCCGCCGTCTCGTACGTCGGCACCCAGTTCACGCCCCACGCGTCAAGACCGCCCTGATTTACGCGGTGCGGGTTGGATATCGCGGGGTCGACGAGCATCGTCGGCGGGTTCGCCGCGCCCGCGCGGAAATAGTTGTACTGCGGCACCCATTGCGGCACCTCGCCGCGCAACATCCGCAGATAATTTTCCTTTTCGGTGAGCTTTGGCATGTGGTCACTCCTTAATGATTGGTTGCGGAACCGCTTGTAGGGGCGATTATTAATCGCCCGCCGCGCATTTTTTCGTTACCGCACGGGCGATTGATAATCGCCCCTACACCCTGTTAACGCACATTATTCACGTTTTACAACGTCTCCAACGCCGCAAATATCCCGCGATTCGCTGTGTACACCGTCTTGTACACCTCGTACACGCGCGAATATGCGTCATGCGCCGCCGCGTTCGGCTCGATCGCGGCGTTTTTCTTAATTATCGCGTCACACGCGTCCGCAACCGTCGCGTACTCGCCCGCACCGACGGCGGCGAGCATCGCGGCACCGAGCGCGGGTCCCTCCGACGTCTGCGCCGTGTCGACACTCACGCCGAGCGCGTCGCACAGCATAGCGCGCCAAAACGCACTCACCGAACCGCCGCCGCACGCCGTTATCACGTCGAACCGCGCGCCCATGCCCTCGATGACCGCGTAGCAGTCGCGCAGCGAGTACGTCACGCCCTCCATCACGGCGCGCGCGAGTTCGGGTACTCCGTGCGACGAACTCAGCCCCACGAACGCACCGCGCGCCGCAGGGTCGAGGTGCGGCGTGCGCTCACCGTTGAGATACGGCGCGTAAATCAAACGGTTCGCGCCTACGGGAACCGATTCGGCGAGTGTGTCGAGCGTTGTGTAGTCGGTCTGCGGCGCGAAATTGTCGCGGAACCATTTGAGCGATAGCCCCGCCGCAAGCGTCACGCCCATGACGTGCCACTCGTGCGGCACGGCGGCGCAGAATGTATGTACGCGACCGTGCGGATCGAGCCGCATCGCCGACGTGTGCGCGAACACCACGCCCGAACTGCCGATGGTGACGAACGCCGCGCCGTCCGACGCTACGCCTGTGCCTATCGCCGCCGCCGCATTGTCGCCCGCACCCGCGACGACGGGCGTTCCCGCAATCAGTCCCGTGCGCTCGGCGGCGGACGCTGTTATCGCGCCCGTGATCTCGGGCGATTCGTAGAGTTTCGCGAGCCACTCGCGCGGAATATCGAGTTTTTGCAACACTTCGGGTTCCCAATCGCGCCGCGCGACGTTCAGCAACCCCGTACCCGACGCGTCGGACAGGTCGGACGCGTGGTCACCCGTCAGCGCGTACCGCACGTAGTCCTTCGGCAACATGATTTTCGCGATTTTCGCGTATAATTCGGGTTCATTGTGGCGCATCCACAGTATTTTCGGCGCGGTGAACCCCGTCAGCGCGGGGTTCGCGGTCAGCTCGATGAGCCGCGACGCGCCGACGCGCTCTGTGATCTCCGCGCACTCCGATGCCGTCCGCTGATCGCACCACAGTATCGCGGGACGCAGTACGTTGTCCGCGCCGTCGAGCGCGACAAGCCCGTGCATCTGCCCCGTCAGCCCGACGCATTTGACGCTTTCCGCGTCAACGCCTTGCAGCACCTCGCGAATCGACGCGTACGCCGCGTCGAGCCACAATTGCGGATCCTGCTCCGCCCAACCGTTGCGCGGCGCGGACAATGCGTACTCCCGCGACGCGGTGCGCACAACGGCACCTGTTGCGTCCATCAGGAGTGCCTTGGTATTCGTGGTGCCGATGTCGATACCGAGATAATAGTTATGCATACAAATTCTCCGTGTGGTTGCGTTATTTTTTGCGTTGTGCGTCCGCGTCCGACCTTGCCACCTTTCGGAAAGGGGGTGCCGTCCGCAGACGGCGGGGGTTTGTCCCTCGTCCCTTGCGTCCGCGTCCAACTCCCGTTAATTGTCCATTGTCAATTACCCAAACAAAACCTCGTTCACTATGTCCAGCAGTTCCTCTTGCTTGCCGCTGCTCGGCAGTTGCGGCTCGCCTTGCGCGAGGGTATACGCTTCAAGCTCTTCGAGCGTCGCGCCCGCTCGGATTTTCGCGCCTATGCCGTCGTTGTAGCTTGCGTAGCGGTCGCGCGTGAACGCGTCTATGCGCCCGTCCTCGATGAGCGCGGCGGCTTTTATCAGCCCGAGCGCGAACGTGTCCATGCTCATGCGGAACGCGGTCTCGCGGTCCTCCGGCGTGTAGCTCGGTCGGCGGTTCTTCGCGTCGAAGTTGAATCCGCCCGTCAGTCCCCCCGCCTTGATGACCTCGTACATGCACTCCGTCGCGTCGTAGACGCTGTACGGGAACTCGTCCGTGTCCCAGCCGAGCAGGGTGTCGCCCGTGTTCGCGTCGATACTGCCGAGCATACCGTGGTCTGCCGCGACGCGCAGTTCGTGGCGGAACGTGTGACCCGCGAGCGTCGCGTGGTTCGCCTCGATGTTGAGTTTGAAGTCCTTATCGAGACCATACTGCTTCAAAAACAGTATCGTCGTCGCCGCGTCGAAATCGTACTGGTGCTTCGTCGGCTCTTTCGGTTTCGGCTCGATGTAGAAGTCGCCCGTGAACCCGATTTTGCGCCCGTAGGCGACGGCTGCTTTCATCAGCAGCGCGATATTCTCCGTCTCGAACCGCGTGTTCGTGTTCCACAGCGTGTCATAGCCCTCGCGACCGCCCCAGAACACGTAACCGCGCCCGCCGAGTTTCACCGTGAGTTCGAGTGCTTTCTTGACACTCGCGGCGGCGCGCGCGAACACGTCCGCGCTGTTGGAGGAACCCGCGCCGTTCATATACCGCGCGTGCGAGAACATGTTCGCGGTACCCCACAACGCTTTTATGCCCGTTTTCTTCGACTTTTCGAGGATATAGTCGGAAATCTCGTCGAGCCGCGCGTTCGTCTCCGCGAGTTCGGACGCCTCGGGCGCGAGGTCGCGGTCGTGGAAGCAGTAGTACTCGATGCCGAGTTTTTCCATGAGCGCGAAGCCCGCGTCGGCTTTCGCGCGAGCGTGAGCCATCGTACCCGTCTCCGCGCCGAACGATTTGTCAGCCGTATCGCCGCCGAACATGTCGGTACCCGCCGCTGCCAGCGCGTGCCACCACGCGAGCGCGAACGGCAGCCACTCGCGCATGGGTTTGCCCGCGACGATTTTTTGCGGGTCATAGTAACGAAATTTTACTCCTGCCATGGCATCTCCTTTTTGAATCCCACGCCGTAAATCGGCGTGCCTGTTCCGTTCGGTGCGGTGTATTCCGTAAATACCATATCAAGCGTCAGCGCGTCGTGTCCGTATAATGCCGCCGTTCGCGCGTCGCCCTGCCCGAATCCGACGGTGACGGTGAGTTCGTCGCACCTCACGCGCTCACCCGCATCGTTCACGACGTGCCGCGCGTCGTCGGGCAATCTGAACTTCACGAGCTGCGTCGAATCAGGCGCGAACTCAACCTTTTTGAACGCGACGAGTTTCGGATTCGTCGGCGCGAACGGGCTGTCGGGTCTCGCGTAGACTTGCAGTACGTCTTTCGTCGCGCCGCCGCGATTGCGCACGGTGACGGTAAATTCCACACCGCCGTCGGTGATATCAAGCTCGTAGTCAATCCCCTGCGCGTACACGTCGCCGTACGTCAGCCCGTAACCGAACGGGTACAGCACGTCGCCCGTGAAGTAGCGGTATGTGCGGTTCTCCATGGCGTAATCCGTGAACGCGGGCAGATCGTCCGCCGAGTTGTAGAACGTCACGGGCAGTTTCCCGCTCGGCGACACCTCGCCGAACAGCACATCGGCGACAGCCGCTCCGCCCAACGCGCCCGGGTACCACGCGTTGATGATACCGCCGACGTTCGGCGCGTTCTCGGCGGCGCGCAGGTCAATGGAACTGCCCGCCATGAGTACGACGACAATCGGCTTGCCCGTCGCGATGACGGCGTTTAAGAGGTCAAGTTGCGGTTTCGGGAGGTTCAAATCGCCCTTGTCGCCCTCGAATCCGTTACCAAAGTCGCCCGACATCATCTCCTCGCCCTCAATCGTCTCGTCAAGACCGAGCACGAGCACCGTGAGGTCGGAGTTTTCGACCGTCGCGAGTGCTTCCGCGAGCAGATCATTGGGGCGCGCGATGAAATCTGACGACGGCGCGGCGAGTTTGCTGCCCTCGGCATACCGCACGCGCACGGTGTCGCCCGCGAGGAACTGTATGCCCTCGGCGATGGTGACATACTCCGCGCCTGTGCCGTGGTAGTTGCCCATGAGCGCGGCGCGTGAGTTCGCGTTCGGTCCGACGACCGCGATGGATTTGTAATCGTCGGCGTTCAGCGGCAGTAAACCGTCGTTTTTCAGCAGCACGATGCTCTCGCGCGCGGCGGTGAGATTCAGCGACTGATGCTCGGGGCTGTCGATCACGTCGAACGACACGTTATCCCACTCACTGCCCTCGTCGCCCAGCGCGCCGAGCTTGAACCGCGTCGTCATGAGCCGAATCGCCGCGAGACGAATCTCGTCCTCGGTGATCAAGCCGTGTTCGTACGCGTCCATGAGACTGCCGTACACACTGCCGCAGTTGAGGTCGCACCCCGCCTTGATCGCGAGTGCGGCGGAGTGTTCCGCGTCCTCGGTGATCTTGTGGTGCGCGTGAAAATCGACCAACGCCCAGCAGTCGGACACGACGTGACCGTCGAATTGCCACTTGCCGCGCAGTATGTCCACGAGCAGCAGTTGCGAGCCGCAACACGGCTCGTCGAGCGTGCGGTTGTACGCGCCCATCACGGCTTCCACGTCGGCTTCCGTGACACACGCCTCGAACGCGGGCAGATACGTCTCCCACAAGTCCTTTTGCGACACCACGGCGTTGAACTCATGCCGCAACTTCTCGGGTCCCGAGTGAACCGCGAAATGCTTCGCGCACGCGGCGACTTTCAGCGTCTCGCCGTCGCCCTGCAAGCCCTTGACGAACGCCACGCCGAGCCGCGACGTGAGATACGGGTCCTCACCGTACGTCTCGTGTCCGCGTCCCCAGCGCGGGTCGCGGAAGATGTTGACGTTCGGACTCCAGAACGTCAAACCCTTGTAAATCCCGCGATCACCGTGGGAACTCGCGGCGTTGTACTTCGCGCGCGCCTCGGTCGAGATCGCGTCCGCGACGGCACCGAGCAGTTCGGGGTCGAACGCGGCAGCGAGCGCGATAGCCTGCGGGAACATCGTCGCGGTACCCGCGCGCGCCACGCCGTGCAACGCTTCGTTCCACCAGTTGTAGTCGGGTACGTCGAGACGCGGGATCGCGATTGCGTCGAACGCGAGTTGTGTCGCGGCTTCCGCGAGCGTCATCCGCGCGACGAGTTCGGTTGCGCGCGCCTTGCAGTCGTTGATTTTTTGCTCTGTCATGCGTGAACCTCCGATGTCATAATTTTTATTTTTTTATTGAGAGTATTGACAATAGCAAGCCGCTCTAAGCTGCGGCAAGAGCGGCTAAGCTCTTGCACAAACTCTCACTAAGCTCGTGCGCTCGCTAAGTGAGAGTATTGTACCATTTTCGGCGGCGGATTGCAACGAATAATTTTGCAGAATAGCCGTGCGCGAATAGCGTTGCGGGACGCAAACCGCTGTCATTCTGAGCGAAGCGAAGAATCCCCTACCCAATGCGCATTAGTCGGGGGATTCTTCGCTACGCTCAGAATGACAGCGCGCATTTTACGCAACGCGCCG
>JAISJJ010000059.1 GCA_031261585.1 Oscillospiraceae bacterium | reverse complement strand
CCGCCGTCTGCGGACGGCACCCCGTGCAGAGGTTAGAGGTTAGAGTTGAGAGAGCGGGGGACGTTGGACGAGGGCAAACCCCCGCCGCTTGCGAGCGGCACCCCCTTTCCGAAAGGGGGCAAGGTTGGACGTGGGTTGCGCGGGGACGTTTGGACGATGGAAGGAGTTCTCCTTCCGCCGTCTGCGGACGGCACCTCCCTCTGAGAGGGAGGCTTTTTGGGAACGCGTCGCCCAAGCCTCCCTCACAGAGGGAGGTGCCGCCGAACGGCGGCGGAGGGAGGTCACGTAACACCGTCCAACCCTGCCCCCTTTCGAAAAGGGGGTGCCGTCCGCAGACGGCGGGGGTTTGCCCCCGTCCCCGTAACCCTCGTCCCAACCTCGTAAATTGTTAATTGCTCATTGTTAACTGTTAATTGTCGTCACCGTCCAGACCCCTACTTGTATCAGCGTTGACATGATTATGCCCGCTATTATCACGCCTGCGGCTATGGCGGGCAGTGCCACTTTCATGCGTATTTTCAGCACGGCGGCAATCAGCGCGCCCGTCCACGCGCCCGTACCGGGGAGCGGTATCGCGACGAACACGAGCAGTCCGAGTACCACGCCTTTGTACAGCTTTTCGCTCTTGCCGAGTGCGCGTGTTTCGAGCCTGTTCGCGGCTTTCGCTATCGGTTTCCAACTGCGCTTCATAAAGTCCAAAATAGCACGCGCGAACAGGATAATCAGCGGCACGGGAATGAGGTTGCCGACAATCGACGCCGTCGCCGCGAGCCACAGCGGCAGATTGTACGTGAACGCGCCGAAGAATATCGCCCCGCGCAGTTCAATTATCGGCACCATCGCGATAAGCGCGGTTTTTATAACGCCCCAAATCATTTCTTCGTCCCATCCCCGCGTAATTCTATTATTCTGTCGCGCAACAGCGCGGCGTACTCAAATTCGAGCATTTTTGACGCGTCGCGCATCTTCTTTTCCAGTATGCGAATCTGTTCCTCGCGTTCGCGCGCGGTGAGCGGCGCGTTCGTCTCGACGGCGGCGTGCCGTCCCGTCTTGCCCGTCTCGCTCGAAATCTCCATGATCTCGCGGACGCTCTTGATGATCGTCTGCGGCGTGATGCCGTGCGCTTCGTTGAACGCGTGCTGTTTCTCGCGTCGGCGTTCCGTCTCGTCAATCGCGCGGCGCATGCTGTCGGTGATCTTGTCGGCGTACATGATGACAGTGCCGTTCGCGTTGCGCGCGGCGCGCCCAGTCGTCTGAATCAGCGCGGTTTCCGAGCGCAGAAATCCCTCTTTGTCCGCGTCGAGTATCGCGACGAGCGATACCTCGGGCAAATCCAGACCCTCGCGGAGCAAGTTAATGCCGATCAGCGCGTCGAACTCGCCGAGCCGCAGACTGCGTATGATCTCCATGCGCTCAATCGTCGAGATGTCGTGGTGCATGTAGCGGCACCGCAGGCCCGACTGTCCGAGGTAGTTCGTCAAATCCTCCGCCATCTTCTTCGTCAGCGTCGTGACGAGAACGCGCTCACCGCGTTCGCCGCGCGTGCGAATCTCGTGGATCAGATCGTCGATCTGCCCGTCGGTTTTCCGCACCTCGACTATCGGGTCGAGCAACCCCGTCGGGCGTATGACCTGCTCCGCAATCTGGCTCGAGCGCGAACGCTCGTACTCCGACGGCGTTGCGGACACGTACACTATCTGTCCGACGCGCTCGGTGAACTCCGTGAAATTCAGCGGGCGGTTGTCGAACGCGGACGGCAGACGGAACCCGTACTGCACGAGATTTTCCTTGCGCGCCCGATCCCCCGCGTTCATCGCGCGCAGTTGCGGCAGCGTCTGGTGGCTCTCGTCGATGAACGTCACGAAGTCCTTCGGGAAGTAGTCGAGCAGCGTCATGGGCGCGGACCCGGGCGGTCTGCCCGATATGATGCGGCTGTAATTCTCGATACCCGAGCAGTAACCGAGTTCGCGCATCATCTCCACGTCGTACATCGTGCGCTGGTGAACGCGCTGAGCCTCGATGAGCTTGTGCTCGTTCTCGAACCACTCCACGCGGTCGCGCAGTTCCGCGAGAATCTCGTGCGTCGCGCGCTCCATCTTCTCCTCGGTCGTGACGTAGTGCGACGCGGGGTAAATCGCCGCGTGTTTCAGCACGCGCAGGGGTTGTCCCGTCACGACGTTGATCTCGCTCACGCGCTCAATCTCGTCGCCGAAGAACTCGACGCGCACCGCCCGATCCGTCGAGTACGCGGGCAGAATCTCCACCGTGTCGCCGCGCACGCGGAACTTGTTGCGCTCGAACGCCACGTCGTTGCGCTCAAAACGTATGCTCACGAGTTTTTTCAGCAGTTCGTCGCGGTTCTTCTGCATGCCGGGGCGCAGTGAGATGACCTGCGACGAGTAGTCGGCGGGGTCGCCCAAACCGTAGATGCACGACACGCTCGACACGACAATAACGTCGCGCCGCTCGAACAGGCTCGATGTCGCACTGTGGCGCAGACGCTCGATCTCGTCGTTGATACTGCTGTCTTTTTCGATGAACGTGTCCGTGTGCGGGATATACGCCTCGGGCTGGTAGTAGTCGTAGTACGACACGAAGAACTCGACGGCGTTGTCGGGGAAAAACTCGCGGAACTCTGCGCACAGTTGCGCCGCAAGCGTCTTGTTGTGCGCCAGCACGAGCGCGGGACGGTTGAGCTTCTCGATGACCTTCGCCATCGTGTACGTCTTGCCCGAACCCGTCACGCCGAGCAACGTCTGCTCGTCGAAGCCGAGATTAATACCGTTCACGAGCGCGTCGATAGCCTCGGGTTGGTCGCCCGACGGCGTGAAGTCCGATTTTAGTTGAAAGTCCATAATCACCTTGTACTGTGGAATGTTACAGTATAACACAGATTGCGGCTGTGCGCAACTGCGAGTTTTAGGGTGTTGCGGATACGTTGCGTTGATAATTATCGGCACCGCAATCATGATTCGCGTTGTCGTAGGGGCGGGTCTTGACCCGCCCGTTGTCCGTAAGGCACAGCAGCGGGTCGGTCAAGACCGACCCCTACAAAAGGTTCGCTCATAACCAATCCGTCAACGCATTTTGTCCACACCCTTTCAGGGCGTTGCAACACGTTGCGGTTTCGCCGTAGGGCGCGACGACCTCGGCGCGCCGTGGAGCCTACGCACATGTTCGCTCAGGGGGCAGACGGTGCGCCCAGTGGTCGCACCCTACGGGCAATACAGGTACCGTGACACGTTGCGGGGCGGTCGTAGGGGCGATTATCAATCGCCCGTGGCATGTATGGCAACCACGCAATGCTATACGGGTAACGCAACACGTTGCGGCACAGCCGTAGGGCGCGACGACCTCGGCGCGCCGTGGAGCCTACGCACATGTTCGCTCAGAGGACAGACGGGCGACCGATAATCGCCCCTACATGCGAAAACCCAACACGTTGCGAAGCACACATGACGATTACGACCGATAAAGAAGGAGCCTGTGAAGCCCTAAGGCTTCACAGGCGACTGAGAGGGAAGGAAAATGTTGCGGCGTTAATTGCCGCGACGGCATCGCCGTCAGCATGTATATAATACATGGCAGATATTGTGATACTGTGAATGAGCCGTGAATATTTCGTGAATTGTCGGTTTTTCGATAGACAACGACACGCGCATGGGTTAAAATGGCACATACCCTCCACGAAAGGACAACCTGTATGAACACCGCAACCGTAATCGCGCTCGTGATAATATGCGCCGCCGCCGCTGTCGCCGTCTACTTCATGGTGGGCGGTCGGCGCGCGAAATGCGACGGGAACCGCGGCGAGAACTCGGCGTTCGGCTGCTCGGACTGCGGTCATCGCGGCAGTTGCAGAGCGAGACGCGACGACGGCAATCCGCCGCCCTCGTAACGCTGTCACCGATACTGCCCATGTCACATAAAATGCCGTAGCAAATCGCATATTTAAGGAGTGACTATATGGAGCAGAAATCCACCGTCGCGCTCGACGGGTTCGACACCGTGTGGGAGCGCGTGACCGACGCGACGGGCAACATCGTACCCGTGAACCCCGTGCCGACGACGACGATACGCAGTTCACGACAGACAAAAGGCGACGATACCGTCGTAATACCGACACCGTCCGACCCCTCACATACGACACCCGCGCAGGACGCCGCCGCGCTGGGTCAGATCATCGACAGACTGGCGGAGGTCTACCGCACGTGCTGCGAACTCGGCAAACGGTGCCACGGCGCGGTCGGCGCGACCTGCCGCGCGCTCGCCGAATCCGCGCGCAGCTCAGTGCGCAATCTTCAAGCGCAATACTACATAATCACGGGCGAACGGTACGTTCCCGGCGGCGTGAGCGTTCCCCCGACAAGTCTCGCCGACGCGCTGCGCGAGGTGATCAACCTCGAAAACGCGAATCAGATACAGCTCGCGCGTCTCGCGGAGACGACGACCTCGCCCACGCTCGCCCGCGCGTGCCTGTGCGAGGAGCAACAGTGCGCGAAACGCACGTGCGTGTGCCAACGGCTGCTCGTGAAGTGCGGATTGGGGAATTGACGGCAATTAACAATTAACAATTGGGACGGGGTTGCGATTTGGAACGAGGTCTGCGATTTTAGGCGGGGGTTGCGATTATTAATATCGACCCCCGCCGTTTCTCCGCTGTGCTTGTACACAAACGGCAACAAACGATAACAACACAACACGAAAACGCCGCGCGCGTTGCAAATATTGAAAAATTTAAAATTTTCCTTGACAATGGTACCATACTATGGTTTATAATATAAGCGTATGACTATGGAAACAGGAGGAAGCCTAATGGCAACACCAATATACACTGCGGAGGGGCTGCGCGCCGCCGTCGCTAAATATCTCGACGAGTTCCCCGGCGATCTCATCTGCGCGCGCGCTATATGGTACGAGGGTCTCGGCGGAGAGGGCGCGGCATCGCCCGAGACTGTCGACGCCATCGAGAGCGCGATAGACATCTACCCCGGTTGGACAGGCGTCGGCAACGTGCGCTACGAGAAGTTCGGGGCGCAGAACTCATGGAAGAAGGTATAGTACTATGGCAGTAAATCCGAGACCGACCATCATGGTTCAGCATCTGTTCAAGGTCAACGGACGCTACAAGGCACCCGACGGCAGGGTCTACAAGATCGTGCTGTCCGAGGTCTACAATCTGCGGTGTTTTGAGCTTGACGAGAAGAACAACATGATCGGACCGATGGTGAAGATCCACCCCGAGTCCGAACTCGCGAAATCGCTCGTGTACATCGACTGACAGACGGAGCAAATCACGAATTAAAGCGGCAAACCCCCGCCGACTGCGGTCGGCACCCCCATTTATAAAGGGGGCGGAGACGTTGGACGTTGGACGGGAGCTTTTTTCACCCGTTCTGCCCTCCGTCCAATGCGTCCCGCAACTCTCGTCCAACCTTGCCCCCTTTCGCAATGGGGGTGCCGTCCGCAGACGGCGGGGGTTTGCCCCTCGAGGTATGCCACCAATATATCACCTACAAGGAGGTTGCAATGCCAACCGAAAAAATCACTCACAGTATCTGCGTCGGCGGACCTATCGCGATACACACGGTTGACGGGGTTATACGCCGCGTCCGCCCGATCGTGTTCACGCCCGACGACCCGAAAGGCTGGGTAATCAAGGCTCGCGGGCAGGAGTTCACGCCCAACCGCAAGACACAGCCCGCGTTCATAGCGCTGACCGAGAAGAACCGCGCCTACTCGTACGACCGCATCCGCTACCCGATGATCCGCGAGGACTTCGTCGAGACGGCGGACGGCTTGAACCGCAACACGGAGATGCGCGGCAAGTCGGGTTATCGCCGCGCGAGTTGGGACGAGGCTCTCAGTCTCGTCGCTCGCGAGATAACGCGCGTTCAGGAGCGGTACGGCAAGGAGACCGTCGCCGCCGTCACCAGTTCGCACCACTCGTGGGGACTGCTGGGCTACAAACTCTCGTGTTTCGCGCGGTTTTTCCGTATGCTCGGCTACACCGAGGTGAAGGACAACCCCGACTCGTGGGAGGGCTTCACGTGGGGCGCGCCGCACACCTACGGTTACTATTGGAGACTCGGCGGCACCGAGGCGTTCGACCTGTTGGAGGACGCTCTGCAAAACGTCGAGACGATGGTCATGTGGTCGCACGACCCCGATACGACGCGCGGCGGTTACGCGGGCAACGAATCGACGATGTGGCGGCACTGGCTCGACGATCTCGGCGTGCAGTTCATCTACATCGACCCGTTCAACAATTTCAGCTCGGTAAAGCAGGCTGACAAGTGGTTTGGTCCGCGTCCAGGTACCGACGCCGCGCTGTGCGAGGGTATCGCGCACGTGTGGCTGACCGAGGGGCTGTACGACAAGGAGTACATCGCTCAACACGCGCACCGTTTCGACGAGTGGGCGCAGTATATTCTCGGCAACGGTGCCGACCGCACACCGAAGACCCCGAAATGGGCAGAGCGCGAGACGGGTATCCCCGCCGCCGACATCAAGGCACTCGCGCGCCGCTGGGGAACGACGCGGACGATGGGCGGCTCGGGACTGCGCGGCGGTTTCGGCGGCGTGTGCCGCACCGCGAACGGTACGGAGTTCGCGCGTCTCATGGTGCAACTGTTTGCCATGCAGGGCATGGGCAAACCGGGGCAGAACGTCTGGGTCGCGACGACGGGCGCGCCGATGGACTACAACTTCTGGTTCGGCGGCTATTCCGACCCGCTCAGTCAGATCGCGAACCAGCCGATAGCCGACAAGACGGCGGTCAACTCGGTCACGCAGAAGCTCTACCGCCCGAACATGCCCGACGCGATCCTCCAAGGTCACTACGAGTGGTACGGCGAGGGGTTCTGCGGCGGCGGTATCGACCTTGAATTTACGGAGCATATCTACCCCGAACCGGGTTGCAGCCCCGTACACATGTTCTGGCGTTACGGCGGCACGTACATGGGTACGATGCTTGACACGAACAAGTGGGTGCGCATGTACCAGTCACCCGAGCTGCAATTCGTCGTCAATCAGGATATACATTTCCACGGCGAGGCGCGCTTCGCCGACGTGATTCTCCCCGCCTGCACGAATTTGGAGCGCGACGATATCGGCGAGCTGTGTAATTCGGGCAACGGCGGCTATCAGTCGCACTCGCAGACGGGCAACTCGTGGCAGGTCGTCGTATTTCAGGCGAAAGCCATCGAGCCGCTGTGGGATTCGCGCTCGGACTACTGGATATTCTCCGAGGTCGCGAAACGTCTCGGCTGGGGCGAGGACTTCACCGAGGGGCGCGACGAACTGGCGTGGTGCCACCGCTTCTGGGAGAAATCCGATCTGCGCGACAAGGTGTCGTGGGAGGATTTCACGAAAAAAGGCTACTATGTCGCGGGCGTACCCGAGGACTGGGAGCGTCACATCGGGTTCCGCTGGTTCGCCGAAGGTTATCCGTGCGACACGCCGAACCACAAGCCGTTTCAGGAGGAGGGCAAACTCGGCACGTTCACGGGCAAGTTCGAGTTTGTGTCCGAATCCCTGCTGTATTACGCGCCCGACGACGAGGCGCGCACGCCGATTGCGACGTACAAGCCGTCGTGGGAGGGTCACCGCTCAATCAAGGCGAAGCAGTACCCGTTCCAACTGATCTCGCCGCACCCGCGCTTCGACTATCACACGCAGCACAACTCGTCGACGCCGTGGTTCTGGGAGATCCCCGAAAACCGCGTGTACATCAAGGGCAATCCGTACCTCATCGCGCGCATCCACCCGACGAAAGCCGCGATTAAGGGCATTGTCGACGGCGACATCGTGAAGCTGTTCAACGAGCGCGGAGCCGTACTGTGCGTCGCGCGCGTGACGTACCGCGTCGAGGAGAACACGATTCACGCCTACGGTTCGTCGGGTATCTACAACCCCGTGAACCCCGGCACCGAGTCGATGGACATCGGCGGCTGCGTAAATCTGCTGTCGCCCGGTCGTCTCATCGGCGACAAGGTTCCCGGCATGGCTCCGAACTCGACGCTGCTCGATATCGAGAAGTACACGGGTCCGATACCCGAGGGGCAGTACTTCGAGTGGAAGCTCGACCGCGTGAACTTCATCGCGGAACCCGATACCGCGTCCTGCACCGAGATCATCGAGGGTCACGGCTTCGAGAAACTGCAAACGCAATTCCGTCGCAGACATTTGGCGGCGGCAATACGGGACGCAGACGAGGGATAATTAACAGTTAACCATTACGGGGGTTGGACGAAATGAGGACGGGGAACAAACCCCCGCCGCTTGCGAGCGGCACCCCCTTTCCGAAAGGGGGCGGAGACGAGGGACGTTGGACGGGGGGTTTTTAGCCCGTTCACTCGTCCACCGTCCACCGTCCACCGCCGTAACTCCCGTCCAAACCTTGCCCCCTTTCGGAAAGGGGGTGCCGTCCGCAGACGGCGGGGGTTTGTCCCCCGTCCCGCGCGCGGGAACCAAGACCCTGCCCGAGTGTGCAAAAATCAACGAGGGACGATGAGGACATCGTCCCCTACGACGGAACGCGGAATCCATGCGTTGCGTAATGAATTATCGGAGGAAATTTTATGAGATTAGGCATTGCAGTCGATTCACGCATGTGTATGGCGTGTTACTGCTGTTTTATCGCGTGTAAGGACGAACATTGCGGCTACGACACCGCGCTGAGCAAGTCTCAGCCGATGATGGGGCAGAAGTGGATCGACGTGCGCGAGTGGGAGCGCGGGGACAACTCGCGCCACATCAAGACCGCGACCGTCGCGACGCTGTGCGCACACTGCGCCGACCCCGCGTGCGCCAAAGCCGCGAAAAACGGCGCGGTGTACAAACGCCCCGACGGTATCGTCATCATCGACCCCGAAAAATCCAAGGGGCAGAAGGCGATTGCGGACGCGTGTCCGATTCAGGCGGTGTTCTGGAACGAGGAGTTGGAGATTCCGCAGAAATGCACGATGTGCGCGGAGTTGCTCGACGACCCCGATTATCTGACATATCTCGGCGATCCGAAACTGAAAATACCGCGCTGTGTCGAGGCTTGCCCGAACAAGGCGTTGTATTTCGGTGATCTCGACGACCCCGACAGCGAGATATCCAAGATTGTCGCGTCACAGCGTCAGACGCAGCTCGAGCCGCTCGCGGGTCAGGAGACGAACGTCAAGTACCTGAACGTACCGACCGTGTTTTTGACGGGTACCGTGTATCAGCCCGCCGAACTCGAGGAGGTGCTGATCGGCGCGAAAGTCACAGTCGAGGTCGCGGGTCAGACGTTTGAGACGGAGACGAACTACTTCGGCGACTGGGAGATCGAGTGGCTCCCGAAAAACGCCGACGCGACGGTGACGATCACCGCCGACGGCTACAAACCCGCGACATATAAGGTGAAAACGGACATAGACCACTACGTGGCTTCGACGTATTTGGCGAGGTAACTGATACAACGCACCGTCCGTAGGGGCGACCATTGGTCGCCCGTTGGATTTGCGCATTGCTCTGCGGGCGACCAATGGTCGCCCCTACGGCGTTTGCGTGATTTTCGGACAGCACAGAGCAACAAATAAATGCGCGATGCGCATAATAATTACATGAGGTATATAAACCTGTGAAAGACGTAGTAATCGTAGAAGCATGCCGTACCGCTGTCGGAACTATCGGCGGCGGACTGAAAGACGTAAAGCCCGAGGAACTCGCGCGCGTCGCGATTCAGGGCGTACTCGACCGCTCGGGCATCGACCCCGCCGAGGTCGGCGAGGTCATTTTGGGTCATTGCCGCCAGTCGTCCGACAACCCGAACATCGCGCGCATCGCCGCGCTGCGCTGCAAAATCCCCGAATCGACACCCGCGTTCACGGTCATGCGCCAATGCGCGTCGGGCATGACGGCTGTCGCGCAGGGCGTGAACGCGATCAAACTCGGCGAGGTTGACGTGGTTATCGCGGGCGGCACCGAGAGCATGAGCCAAGCGGTGTTCTACATTCGCGGCGCGCGTTTCGGTCTCGGAACGGGCAACACGACGCTCGTCGACAGTCTGACCGAGGGGCAGTTCCAGTCCCAGCCGCAGGAGATTTACGGCTCGTTCAACATGGGCATGGCGGGCGGCGAGAACATCGTCGACGAGTTCGGCGTGACGCGCGAGGAGATGGACGCGTTCGCGTATCAGTCGCAGGTGCGCGCGAAAGCCGCAATTTCGAGCGGCAGATTCAAGGACGAGATCGTCCCCGTCGTGATACCGCAGCGCAAGGGCGATCCGATCACGTTCGACACCGACGAGCACCCGCGCGACACATCGCCCGAGAAACTCGCGAAGCTCGCGGGTGCGTTCAAAAAGGACGGCAGCGTCACAGCGGGCAACAGCTCGGGGCGCAACGACGGCGCGTCCGCGCTGCTCATCATGTCCGCCGAAAAGGCGGCGCAGCTCGGTCTGAAACCGCTCGCGAAGTTCGTGTCGCACGCCGTCGCGGGCGTTGACCCGAAAATCATGGGTATCGGACCCGTTCCCGCGGTCAAAAAAGCACTCGAACGCGCGAATCTCGCGCTGTCCGACATCGAGCTGATCGAGCTGAACGAGGCGTTCGCGGCGCAGTCCGTCGCGGTCATCAAGGAACTCGGCATCAATCAGGAGATCACGAACGTCAACGGCGGCGCAATCGCGCTCGGACACCCCGTCGGTTCGTCGGGTTCGCGCATCATCGTCACGCTGCTGCACGAGATGCTCAAACGCGGCAACAAAATCGGTCTCGCCGCGCTGTGCATAGCGGGCGGCATGGGCGAGGCGACGATCATCGAAGCGATATAAGGACGAAATTTAGGGACGGACGACCCTGTCCGTCCTGCCGATAAATTACAAAACGGCGCGGATCGCATGATCCGCGCCGTTTTTGTGTGTAAGTTATCGCATATGTACAATTTACCAATTCGTATTTGCGAGAGCGGTGGCGATTCGCGCGCTGTTTGCAGGTGTTTGTTGTATATCGGCGTTTTGCCCGTAGGCGGCGCGTTTGTGCAAAATGATGATTTTACCAAAAAAGTGTGACATTTCGCCGTGCGCCATTGACAAATCAGGCAAATTGCTGTAAAATAGTGTCATCAATTGGAAGTGGAGGCGTTGCAATGGCGCAGATAGAACTCAGTCCGATCGCTCCTGTTATGCAGCAGTTGCGCAAACTGCTGACTGCCGAACCCACGCGGTACACCGCGGTCTACCGCTTCGCCCCCGCTATTGAGTTTTTCGCGTTGAAGCAGCTCGACGTATCAGCGGCGCAATTCGCGCTCGTCGCGGGCATTGATCCCGACCTTGTGAGCCGAATTTACGACGCCCTTGACGACGAGGAACTCCGAGCCGCGGCGCTGACTATCGGGGTTGACGACGGCGGCGATACGTCGGTGCGTTACCCCGAAGAACTCAGCGCGCTGTTCGCCCCGCTGACAGACCGCGCAGTGCGCCCGCAGTTAACGCAAGCGTTTCACCACTTCGGCGTTGTCTTGCCTTTGACAGAGTAGCGTCTCTGTTGAGGATTTGCACACTCAATATAACATAAAGAAAGCGAGGTCATCAACCATGGAAATAGAGTCAAAGCGACTGCACGGCGGCGAGCTGATGTCCCACAAAATCGTGAGCGTCGGCGAGGACGAGGTACTCGGGCGATTGCTGCCCGAACTGCAAAAGCGGTACGATGGGTTCAACTGGGAGATGGAACTGACGTGTCATGAGGTCGAGAAATTCGACATTGACCCTGCGGCAATCGCGAGGACGACGGGTATCGCCGCCGACCTGATTGCGGAGTGTTTGCACACGGGCGAACTCCCCATGCGGCAGGGGCGGGAGCGCACCGATCAACTGTCAACCGTGCTTTCGAGCTTGTCGGTCGAGATAGCGGCGGCGACAACCGACCCCGACACGCTGCTGCGCGTGCGCATTGACGGGTTCGACGGGTTGACACAACAGTCGGGTATCACTCGCGAGACCATCGCGAAGTACGCGAATGTCGGTCTCGCCGAGTTGTCCGCTTTTCTCGACGATGACGCGGACAGTCTCTCGGACGCGGACAAGTGCCGTCTCGCCATAGCGGTGCTGATGCTTCAACGGACGATGGAGTACCAGGTTCTGCCGCTTGCGCCGCTGCAAGAGGATTATGCCACGGCGTAGTTGAATACATCGCAGATACAATTCAGCAGGAGGTAAAGCATGGAAAACGCAAAACATGACACGGCAGCGGTGCCGTTCGACAGAGATCAACCGCTCGCGGCGCAGTTGTCCGCCGTGCGCGCACTGTCGCGAGAGCGGAAAACCGAGGGACACACCGTCTCGGGTGTGGTTGTGCCGCCTGAAATTTGTGTTCACGAACTCAGGCGGTTGCGCGTTCCGTCGGCGACTGTCGCGAAACTCGCGGATATCCCCGAGGAACTCGCGCTCAAATTGATGACCGCGCGTTTGCCCGAGAACATGGCGTTCGGCATAGGCGCGCCGCCCAAGCGCGAGAGCTGCGAATTTGCGGATGCTTGGGCGTTCGCGGAGCGGTCACTGTCGGCGGAGCGCGTCGCATCGCTTCAACGCGTGTTGCTTGTGCTGTCGCACACCGACGGTATCGGGTTTTCGGACGAGTCGCTCCGTGACGCACTCAAACTTCTCTCGGGGGACGGGTTCCCGACGGAGATGGTAGCGGCATACACGGGCATATCGGCAGAAAACCTTGCGAATTTTGTCTCGGGCGGCAACTTCACCGCAGACGAGCGGTTTCGGTTCGCGGCGTTTTACAGGTGGATAACGCTTGTGTTGTCGGATAACCCCGTAATGGGGCTGTACCGCCAACCCGAAAATGTCGCGATATTTACGGAGTAAAAATCCCCGTTTGCCGTCAGGTAATCGGCTGTTTTTGACGAAAGCAGGTATACAATGACCCTACACATTCTCGACGGCGACAAACCGATTGCCGAGCAACTCCGCGCCTTCTGGACGGACGGTTGCGCCACGCAACGCAGTAACGCGCTGTCATACTACGCCGCAATGCAGAACGGCGTGTCCGCAGAGCAGTTGTCCGAGACATCGGGGCTTGCGTTGGAGACGGTTTGCGCGATATACGGCGCGCTCGATGACCCCGAGATTCGCCGCAACGCGCTGACCGTCGCCGTACTCGAATCGGGAGAAAATCCGCGCGACTACGCCGATATTTTAGTGGCGGACGACGCGGTCGCCGCGATTATAAATAACGCGATTCCCGAATCGGATCCGAACCATTTGGAGCGCGTGACGCGTCTGAACAGCGCGATGACCACGTTCGCCGCACTGACGTAATCGACGCATTGTGTTGAATATTTACGGCAACGCGAGTGCCGATTCGCGTTGTCGTAGGGGCGGGGTTTACCCGCCCGTTTGCGTTGTTTCTCAATGCGCATACGTTGACGTAGGGACGGACGACCCTGTCCGTCCCGTTAGCGTTTGCGTAATGTATCGGGACGGACAGGGTCGTCCGTCCCTACGCGCACGTTGTGCGGCACCCATGACATTGCGCAAAAACGGCGCGGATCGCGTGATCCGCACCGTTTTTTGCATTATCCCGGACGCATGTCGCCTAACCGAGTCTCCCCTGCTGCTGCGCGTTGAATAGACCGCGCCGCAGAATCCCCGTGCATACGTTCGCAATCGCGCCGATGACGAGCATCCACCCGATTGAACTGCCCGTGAGTGACACGACCAATCTCAATTCGGGCCACGAGAGCAGGACGATGAACAGCACGAGTTGCACAATTGCGGCGGCATACGAGCTTGTACCCGCAGAAATCGTCGGATACCACGCGCCCGCGGCACCGTTCGCGCTTGCGTTAAGGCTCAGTTCGCGGCGTATGCCGTTCGCGGTTTTCCGCAGCGCGCTGAGGTAGACGGTGTAGAATATCGCGGCGGCGAGCACGAGGATTATGATAACCACACATGTGGTGATTATGCCGCTCGTATAGCTCGAGCCGACCCACGAACGGTAGTTGCTCGTCTCCACAATCGCATCCACGCTCACTATGAGCACCGCAACAGTGAGAATCCACAGCCACACCATGGTGAAAATCGCGCCGACACCGATGTTGTCAAGTCCCGCGCCGCGAGCGAACTCCGACGGGTTGCCGCTGAACGCGGAGATCGTTATGCGCAACTGCCCGACGGTGGCGAAAATGGCTCCCCCGAGCATCAGCAGCGCGACGACAACCGTGATTATGATTGAGATTGTCGGTACCCCGCCGATACTGACACCGAGTCCGCTCATAAGAGAGGACGCGTTGCCCACCGTGGTGAGTATCTGTATCGCGTACACCACCGTGAAAATCGCGATGACCGCGTGCAGCACCGTGCTCAACAATCCCGCAGGTCCCGCGAACAGTCGTCTCGCCGCCGAGACGAAACCCTCCGCTGTTGCGGGTGCCGTGTTCGCGCTCGCTTGCCCGTCGGTTGTCGACCAACCGCACTCGGGACAGAATTTTGCGTTGTCGGGCATCGCGGTGCCGCATTTCATGCAAAACATTTTGTTCCTCCTTAGTTTTTGATGGCATTATATATGTTGCGCCCGCCGCTGTCAAGCCCTTTTCGGAGTTTGACACGACTTTGCGTGACTGCCGTTACTTTCGCAAGCCTATTCCATCGTCATTGCGAGCCGCGCGAAGCAATCCAGAACCCCGTAACCCACGTCCTGCCCCCGTAAAACGAGGGTTTGGACGGAGAAACGGAGGCGGGATTGCTTCGTGCGCTCGCAATGACGGGGGTTTGGAACGCGAAAAAGTAAACGCGCCCGCCACCCCGCATATTTTTGTTGTTGCAATTCTTGCGCCGTGGTGCTATAATTAAATAATTAACACACTTAATCGGAGGATAACATGTCAAACAAATTATTCGATCTCACGGGCAAGTCCGCTGTCGTCATCGGCGGCGCGGGCGGTCTCGGACAGGCAATCGCGCAGGGTCTGCTCGACGCGGGCGCGAAAGTGCTGATCTCGTCGCGCAAAGTCGATTCGCTGACGAAAGCCGCGGAGGAACTGAAAGCCGCGACGGGCAAGGAAGTCCTGATTTTCGCGGGCGACGCGTCGAAGGAAGCCGACGTTGAGGGTCTCGTCAAATTCGCGGCGGGCGAGTTCGGCAAGATCACGATTCTCGTGAACGCGCAGGGCTTCAACAAGAAGCAGGACGCGCTCGATTTCGACATCGAGGTGTTCAACCAGATGCTCATCGCGAACGTCACGAGCTTCATGATCTCCGCGAAACACTTCGGTCGCCATTTCAAAGAGAACGGTTACGGCAAGATCATCAACCTCTCGTCCGTGCGCGGCAAGATCGCGACGAAAGGCACGGGCAACGCGGGCTACTGCGCGACAAAAGGCGCGGTGGACATGCTGACGAAGCAGCTCGCGAGCGAGTTCGGTCCGTTCGGCGTGACGGTCAACGCAGTGGGTCCGAACATCACGGCGACACCGATGATGGTCGCGGTGTTCGAGAAGCGCGCCGCCGAGGCGGGCGTGTCGATCGAGCAGTACCTGAAAACGCAGGGCGACGGCAACCCGATGCGCAAGATGGGCGAACCCGAGGACATCGTAGGCACCGCAGTGTTCCTCGCGTCCCCCGCGAGTGACTTCATGACGGGCAATATTCTGTATCCAGACGGCGGACTGACGGCGATTGGATGATGTCAATTAACAGTTAACAATTAACAGTTAACAGTTGGGGACGAGGTACGTTCGCTAAATATAACGCCTGACGGTTTTCCGTCAGGCGTTTTGCTTATTCTGCGGGTTCTTCGGTTGCCGATTCTTCCGTTGAAACCTCCTCAATCTTCGGATTCTTTGCGTCTTTCGCCCTGTGCAGTTTGTACAGCACGGCGCGGGCTATCGGTTGCGCGAACAGGGCTTCTATGGCGAACGATATCGCGAAGTTGCGCGGCCACTTGAAAAAGAACAGGCGAATCGGCTCGAAGTTGAACGTGCGGCTGCCAATCCAAGTGCCGATCACCGTCAGGAACACCGACATGAGCAGGACGGTGCAGAGAATGTTGATCGTGATCGTCGCGCGGAAACTGTCGCCCTTTGCGGCGATCTTGCCCGTCAGCCACTCGGCGGGTTTGTACGTGAGCAGTACGAGAGCGACGACGCTGAGCCAGATGAACGGTATCACGTGCAGCACGTCGACCCATACGGCGAGGTGAAAGCCGAACTCGAAGCAGGTGATGAGCGGCGCGATGGTATTGACCGACAGGATCGAGACGATTGCGATAAACAGCGCGAACTCCCGCTTGCCGCGGGGCAACCTCATGTGAAAATCCAGTTTATCCTCCAAATCTGTGACGACAAAAAGAAAATGCGCAAAATCCGTCAGGATTCTACGCATTTCCGCTGCCAACTGTGAAATGATACCACAAAGCGCCGCAAAAGTCAAGCGGTTTTGTAACGACACGATACCTAATAATGCAAAGATTTAGTTGATTTTTCGTCCGATATGGGTTATACTGATATGATACTAATTTCGGCTAACGCCGTGGGAGGATATTCACAGATGGGCATAAAAGTAGGCATTTCGGGTTTCGGCAGAATCGGAGGGCTGGTGTTGCGCGCGGCGTTTGAGCGCGCGGCGGCGGACGCGGCGGCGGGTCTCGAACCGATCGAGTTTCTCGCAATCAACGACATCGCGAGCCGCAAAGGCTCAGCGGACGGCAGAGTCGAGCCGCACTATCTCGCGTACGGGCTTGCGCACGACTCGATTCACGGCAAACCGCCGTTCGCCGTCGGGCATGACGGCGACTTCCTCGTCGTCGACGGGAAAAAGATCGCCGTCGTGAGCGAGGAGGATCCGAAGAACATTCCGTGGGGCGACCTCGGCGTCGACTACGTCGTCGAGGCGACGGGCGCGTTCCGCACAATCGCAAAAGCGAGCCAACATATACAGTCGGGCGCGAAAAAGGTACTCATCACCGCGCCGTCGGACGACGCGCCGATGTTCGTCATCGGTGTGAACGAGCACGAGTACCGCTCGGACATGGATATTGTTTCCAATGCGTCCTGCACAACGAACTGCATCGCGCCGCTCGCCAAGGTCCTGCACGACAAGTGGGGCATCGAGTCGGGATTGATGACGACGGTACATTCGATCACCGCGTCGCAAAAGACCGTTGACGGCAAGTCCACGCGCGACTGGCGCGGAGGGCGGGCAGCGTCGAACAACATCATACCGTCGTCCACGGGCGCGGCGAAAGCCGTCGGCGTGGTTATTCCGTCGCTGAAAGGCAAGCTCACGGGCATGAGCCTGCGCGTGCCGACGCTCGACGTGTCGGTCGTCGACCTCTCCGTGAACCTCAAAAACCCCGCGACGTACGACGAGATATGCGCCGAGATGTTCCGCGCGTCGAACGAGGAGCTGCGCGGTATTCTGGGCTACACCGACGAGGAAGTCGTGTCCAGCGACTTCATTCACGACTCGCGCACCTCGATTTTTGACAAAAACGCGGGTATTCAGCTCACCGACACGTTCGTGAAGCTCATCTCGTGGTACGACAACGAGTGGG
>JAISJJ010000154.1 GCA_031261585.1 Oscillospiraceae bacterium | reverse complement strand
TCTATCGCGGTGCTCTGCTTGAAATACAGCATGCTCGCCGTGTTCCGCTCCGTCAGTCTCGGCTCAAACCCGAGTTCGCGCAGGAGCGACAGCGTCTCGCGCGCGGCGGCGCGGTGCCGCGTTTTCATCTCCAAATGGTACGTTCGGTCGGGGTCGGCGACGTTGCCGCCCGCGAGAAACGCGCCGCGCAACAGACTCACGCGGCAACACTCCCCCTCCAACGCACCGAGATTTAGGTGCGCGGACAGCATCTCGTCTGGCGCGAACCCGAACGTTCCGATGATCTCGCGCAGTTTTGTCTCGTCGGTGATCAGCAGCGACTGCCGCGCGTCGCCGCCGCGAATCTCGTCGAACTCCACGTCGAACGCGAGCCGAAACAACGCCGCGAGACGCTTCACAACGCTGCGGTTCGCCGTGACAAAACGCGCCTCACGCGACGAAAATGTGTGCGCGAACAACAGCGCGCCGTAGCACTCGGCGACGGCGCAGCAGTGCTTCGCCGCCGTCAGCCGCGCAAGCTCATTTTTAACATCAGCGGAGAACGACATAGGGCTCCTTTGGAGAGGTTAGAGTGTTTTGCGAGTGGGATAATAATCGGTCGTAGGGGCGACCATTGGTCGCCCGTTTGTCCTTGCGCAATGCTCAACGGGCGGCCGATGACCGCCCCTACGGCACACACAACCTTTGTATTCCGAATTATTTCGTGACGTCCCGATGTACGCAGTCGCAGGGGTAGCCCATGTCGGTGATGTGCGCGGCTATGGCTCGCGCTATGGACACCGAGCGGTGGCGACCACCCGTGCAGCCGACGCAGATCACGAGGTAGCGTTTGCCCTCTTTCTCATACTGCGGCAGGAGAAATTCGAGCATACCGCGCATTTTTTCCATAAATCCCTGCGTCAATTCGTTGCCCATCACGTAGTCGTACACCTCCGCGTTCTCCCCCGTGAGCGGGCGCAGTTCGTCGACGTAGTGCGGGTTGGGCAGGAAGCGCACGTCGAACACGAGGTCCGATTCCATCGGCAGTCCGTACTTGAACCCGAACGATTTGACGTTGACGCTGATGCTCCTCTGCTGATCCGCGCTCGGAAAAATGCCGATCATACGCGTTTGCAGATTGCCGAGCGTCAGGCTCGTCGTGTCGATGATCTCGTACGCCGCGTCGCGTATCGGCTGCAAAAACTTGATTTCACGCCGCACGGCACCTTCGAGGTCGGTGCCGTCGGGGTCGAGCGGGTGTTTTCGGCGCGACTCCTTGTAGCGTTTGACGACGGTCGGCACGTCCGCCTCGACGAACAGGATTTTCGCGCCGATACCGAAGGTTTTCAACACCTCAATGGCGGCGAACAACTCATCGACATGCGGCAGATTGCGCACATCGGCGACGAGCGCGACGCGTTTGTACCTGTCGCGCGCACCCGACACAAGCTCCGCGAAGATGTTCATCAGCGCGACGGGCATGTTGTCGATGCAGTAGAAGTCCATGTCCTCCAAGACCGCCGCAACGCGCGATTTGCCCGCGCCCGACAGCCCCGAGATGATCAATATGTCCATAATATCCCCTTTCGCGCCGATTTGCCGCTACTTGATTATCCGTATCTCGGGTTCGAGTTCCGTTCCCGTCTCGCGCAGTACCGTCTCGCGCACGTGGTCGAGTACGCTCAGCACGTCGGAAAACGTCGCGTTATCAACATTTACGACGAAACCCGCGTGTTTATCCGACACCACGGCACCGCCGACGCGGTAGCCGCGCAGTCCGCACCTGTCGATGAGTTCCGCCGCGTAGCCGTCCGCGGGACGTTTGAACGCGCTGCCCGCCGACGGGTATTCCAGCGGCTGAGACTCGCGGCGGCGGCGCATCAACTCCGTCATGCGTTCGAGAATCGCGTCGCGGTCGCCGTACGTGAGTTCGAGTTCCGCACTCAAAATGATCTCGCCAGTATCCGCGAACGCGCTGTGGCGGTACGCGAAGCCGCACTCGTCATGCGTGCGTACGTGAATCGCTCCCGCAACGTCAACCGACGTGACGCGGCGCACTATACCGCCCATCTCGCCGCCGTACGCACCCGCGTTCATAAAAATCGCGCCGCCGAGACTGCCCGGTATGCCGTGCGCGAACTCCAACCCCGCAAGTCCGTGTTCCGCCGCAACCGTCGCGAGACGCGCGAGAGTGATACCGCACGGCGCGGTGACGACATTGCTGTCGTCCGACACCACAAGTTCTGCGTCAACGCCCGTCGTTTTCACCGCGATTCTGTCGAGCGTCGTATCGGCGACGAGCAGGTTCGTGCCGCGCCCGACAATCAGCGGCTCAATACCGTGACCGCGCAAAATCCCGATCACGCGCGTAAGCGAATCGACCGTGCGCGGCAAAATCATCGCAAAAACGGCACCGCCGATCCGAAACGAAGTGTGCGCACTCATAGGCTCATCAAAACGAACCTCCGCGTCGGTATCACGGGAAACATCAGAAACAGCAAGCTCCGCAACACGTAAAAAATCCATAAAACCACCTAAACCGTTAGTCAAGCAACCCCCGTCAAACCCCACGGCTACCGCATTTACTTTTCGCAAACCTAAAACCCTCGTCATTGCGAGCCGCGCGAAGCAATCCAGTCCTCCGTTTACCCGTCTTAACCCTCGGAAACGCAAAATTCGGACGAGAGCTACGTAGATTGCCACGCCATTTTGCGAAATGGCTCGCAATGACGTGGGATGGAACGCGTGAAAAATTAAATAGCTGTGCGTCCAAGCCCCCGTAACTGTTAACTGTTAATTGTTAACTGTTAATTGTCAATAGTCTCCTTTTAACCGTGCGTCAAAATGCGCGTTGATCTGGTTTGTCAGTTCGAGCGCGGCGTTGTGACCCGCGAATTTCTGCTTCTGGTTCATCGCGGCGACTTCGAGGATGACGGCGAGGTTGCGCCCCGACCGCACGGGTATGCGCACGGACGCGACGTTCACTCCCAGTATATTTACGGTTTCCTCGCTTAGACCGAGACGGTCGTAATCGTGATCCTCCACCCAGTTTTCGAGGTTCACGACGAGGTGGATATTCTGGCTGTTTTTGATCGCGCCTGCACCGAAAATCTGCCGAATGTCGATCACGCCGACACCGCGCAACTCCATGTAGTGGCGTATCAGCGCGGGCGACGAACCCTGCAACACGTTGACATCGGTGACTTTTATCTCCACGGCGTCGTCCGCAATAAGCCTGTGACCGCGTTTGAGCAGTTCAAGCGCGGTCTCGCTTTTGCCGACGCCCGACTCGCCCATGATCAGCACGCCGACGCTGTAAATGTCGACGAGTACGCCGTGACGCGTGATCGACGGCGCAAGCTCGCGCTGCAACACGCGTATGAGGTTCGACATCACCGCCGACGTGTTCATCGAACTGCCGAGAATCGTGATATCGTATCGGTCGGCAAGCTCAAACATGATCTCGGGTATCTCGATCTCGTGACACGCGACGAGCGCGGGAAATTTCTGCTCGAACAGCGTTTCAAGCCGCCGTGCGCGCTCTCCCTCGTCCAGCGTTTCGAGGTACGACATCTCCATCTTGCCGAGCAGCATGATGCGCCGCGCGTCAAAATAGTCGTAAAAACCCGCCAATTGCAGACCGGGGCGGTACACGTCGCCTATTGTGAGCCTGACGCGCTCGTAGTCCTTCGACGGGAATATGACGTCGAGCATGAGCGTCTCGGCGACATGCGACAGCCTTGCGCTGATAATTTCTTCCATAACATCACCTCTGTATTGTAACTCTATTTTACACGTTATTCGTCCGATTTGCAATAGTTATTTTGATAAATCCAATCTCGCCGTCATATTTGCCTGCCTGTCCCAATAAACTGTCTCAGACAGGCAAACGGAGGATCACGAATGACACTCGCAATCGCAACCTCTCCCCTGCTCGACGGAGCGTTACGCTTACTGCCGCAACACATACGCGCCGCCGCAACCTCGCTGTCCCCGCGCGTGTGCGGCACCGCCGAGGAGATTCGGCTGCGCACGGGGTTTCCCGCCGCCGTACTCGGTGCGGACGGCGAACACAGATTCGGCGGCGCGGTCACGACGCGCGACCTCGACGATGTGCTGGAAAACGCGACGGGTGCGTCGGTTCACACGGCGCGCGACACGCTGAAAAACGGCTTTGTGACCGTGCGCGGCGGGTACCGCATCGGCGTGGGCGGCACGGTAATCACGAAAAACGGTGAGATTCAGGGGTTCCGCGCCGTATCGTCGCTCGCGATACGCATACCGCGCGAGCTGCGCGGCGTGTGTGAGCCGATTCTGCCCGATATCGCGGGTCACACAATTCGCAGTACGCTCATCATCTCGCCGCCGGGCGCTGGCAAGACTACGTTGCTGCGCGATCTCGTGCGCGTGATCTCCGACGGCGACGCGCGGTTCGGTATCACGCCGCACCGCGTCGGACTGGCGGACGAGCGCGCGGAGATCGCGGCGTTACAGGACGGTGTGCCGCAACTGTACGTCGGTTCGCGCACGGACGTGCTGTCGGGTTGCCCGAAGTCGGAAGCCGTGCTGATGATCACGCGCGTGCTTAACCCCGAGGTCGTCGCGCTCGACGAGATCACCTCACCCGACGACGTTCACGCGGTCGAGCGCGCGTGTCTGTGCGGCGCGAAACTCATCGCCACAGCACACGCCGATTCACGCGGCGACCTGACGCGCAAGCCCGTGTTCAAACTTCTGCTCGAATCTCGCGTATTTGAGAAACTCGTGACCGTCTCGGTCGTCGGCGGCACTCGGCGATACGCGGTCGAGGACATGCCGTGCTGACATTCACCGTGAAACTCATCGGCGCGATGTGCGTCATCGCGTCGTGCGCGGCGGTCGGGCTGTCGTCGGTGTTCAAACTGCGCCGACACGCTAAAACACTCGCCGTCGTGCGCCGCTCACTCGGCACGATCCGCGCGGAGCTGACGACGCGGCTCACACCCCTGCCCGAGCTGTTCGCGCGGCTCGCAACCGACGCTGACGAACCGTTCCGCACATTCGCCGCGACGCTCACGCGGTCGATGAACCGTCTCGGCGAGGTGCGGTTCTCCGAACTCTGGGTCGAGGCGGTGGACGCGTCAAACCTCGGACTGCTGCCCGACGAACTCGCGGTACTGCGCGATCTCGGGCGCGTGCTCGGGCGGTACGAACTCGACGAACAGCGCGCATACCTCCAATACGCCGAGGAGCGTATATCCGAGTTCACACTCCGCGCGGAACACCGACGCGACGCAGACTCCAAACCTCGCGCCGCAGTAGCGGTCGCATGCGGCGTAATACTGACGCTGATAATGCTGTAACGCCGACACAGTCGGCGCGCGCCGCAGGCGCGTCAGCGAAACACGGCTACGCCGTGTGAGCGCAATCTTAAATCAATCTGCGGCGTGATACTTACGCTGATAATGATTATAGAGGAACATACACATGAATGTTGACCTAATCTTCAAAATCGCCGCCGTCGGCATACTCGTCGCGGTGCTTGACATGCTGCTCGTCAAGGCGGAGCGCAAGGATCAGGCACTCCTGACGGGTATCGCGGGGCTTATCGTCGTGCTGCTCATGGTGCTGAACGAGATCAGCGGACTGTTCGCGACGATCAAGACGCTGTTCGGCTTCTGATGCCGTCCCTGTTGCTGAAAGTGCTGGCGGCGGCACTCGCGGGTTCCGCGCTCGGGCTGATTCTCAAAAAAGACCGCCCCGAGATGTCGCTCGTACTCGGTATCGCGATATCCGCGTTCGCGATGTTCGTGAGTTTCGAGGTGCTCGGCGCGATACTCGACTTTCTGCGCTTGATAGCGGACGCGGCGGGCATACCGAACGCGACACTCGCAATCGTGCTGAAAACAGCGGGCGTGTCGGTTATAACGAAGTTCATCGCGGACATCTGCAAAGAGGCGGAAAAAGCGTCCGCCGCGTCTGCGGTCGAATTTGTAGGCGCGGCGACGGCGATATATATCGCGCTGCCGCTGTTCAAGACGGTACTCGACATGCTGAACGGCTTATTGTAGAGGATAGTAAATGCCACACACAAAAGCGATTTTTATACGAATTTTTGTGTTCGCCGTCATGCTGTTCGCGCTCACCTCGTTCGCGCTCGCGGCGGAACCCACGCCCGAACCGCCGACACTCGACGAGGTGATATCAGAACAGGCGGACGCAATCGGCGTTCCCGAATTGGAGGGCGCACTGCCGCCCGAAGCCGCTGAGTTGACGGACGGATTGACCGTACTGAACGCTGCGGACACGCAGGGCTGGTTCGGTAAAATCATCGGCAACGCGTGGTCAAAAGTGCGCGGAATCGTCACCGCGTCGATGCGCAACGCAGCGGTCATCGTGCTGGCGGCGATGTTCTCGGGTATCTTCGTCACGATGTTGCCGACGGGTCACGGCAACTACGCCGTTCTCGCGGGCGTTCTCGCGATTTCTGCGGTGTCGCTCGCGACGGTGAACACGTTCATCGGCATGGGCGCGCGCGTACTCGACGATCTCGTCACGTTCTCGCGCATGTTGCTGCCGACACTCGCCGCCGCGTCAGCCGCAAGCGGTGCGATCACCTCAGCGTCGGTCAAATACGCCGCGACGACGCTGTTCCTCAACATTCTCATCACGGGTATGCGCACGGTGATCATGCCGCTGATCTACGCGTACTGCGCGGTGTCCGTCGCGGAATCCGCAGTCGGCACGGACGCTCTCGCGGGTGTGTCGAATCTCATAAAATGGCTCGTAAAAACGCTGCTGACAGGGTTTTCGCTCGTGTTCGTCGTCTACATGTCGATAACGGGCGTGATTGCGTCCACGTCGGACGCGGCGGCGGTGAAAGCGACAAAAACGATGATCTCGACGGTGCTGCCCGTCGTCGGCAGCATACTCGCCGACGCCGCCGACACGGTGCTGTCGGGCGCGGCGATACTGCGCGGCGCGGTCGGTGTGTTCGGGGTACTCGCGGTCGTTGCGGTGTGCGCGGTACCGTTTTTGAAACTCGGCGTGAACTATCTGCTGTTCAAGGCGGCGGGCGGTCTCAGCGGCGCGGTCGCGGACTCGCGCATATCAAAGCTGATCAACGCGTTCGGCACCGCGTTCGGTATGACCCTCGCGATGGCGGGCGTGTGCGCCGTGATGCTGTTCGTCGCGATAATCTCGACAATTAGATTCGTGACGTAGGACGTGAAATCACGTGCGGACGTATAAGCGAGTCGCGTGGGAACATTTCGACACCCTCGACAGGGCGACCACGCAGGGTCGCCCCTACACAAACCAAAACACGTGCGCGAGAACCAAGACTCTGACACGCTCAGCAGAGCGGCAGCGAAACGAGCCGCAGAGACAGTTGATGTGACGTGACGCACCCTACACGCCGAAAGGCGTTGCAAATACTATCGGTTTTGGAAATGCTGACGTTATACTCCGCAATCGCTATTGTCCTCGGTTAAAGGAAGTTTCGGTCTCTGCCCACCCTCGCCGCCGCTGCCGTTCTCGCGTCTCACGGAAGCGAGAAGGGCGCGGTGCGTTCCCTCCAACGGGCTTTGGTTACTTTCTCCCGACAGAAAGTAACGCCGCGCGGCG
>JAISJJ010000140.1 GCA_031261585.1 Oscillospiraceae bacterium | reverse complement strand
GCTCTTCCGATCTTTTTTCGGTGAGAAGCAGCGTCAGTCCGCGTTTCAACAGCGGGATATACGCGCCGTACAGTGAGCGCAGCAGCGCGATATCGTCGTCGCCGAGCGCGCCGAACTCTTGCTGCTTCTGCGTCAGATAGTAGCTCTCCAACGCGCGCTCACGGCTGACCGCGTATTCCGTCGGACGCTCCGCCATGATGCGCCAAATCGGGAGCAGGTCGTCCGTCAAAATCAGCAGCGCGTAGTACTCATCGTCGCGCGACGGCACGCGGCGGCGTTTCTCCGTGAGCAGCAGCTCCGTCAGATTGTTGAGCGGCATGGAGATATACCCGAGCGAGAGACGCAGTTCGTCATACTCCGCGTCGTCGAACGCGGCGGTCTCGCGGTACCGCGTTTCGAGCGCGGTAATCGACACGTGCTGCGGCGTTTCGGCGACGGGCGGCAGCGTCTCGGCGTACTCGCGCGCCGTGTCGAAGTCGCCGCAACGGGTGTATACGTACACCGCAGTATATCGCATATCTGCGTCGTCGTTGAGTTCGAGTGCGCGCTGCATCGTTTCGCGCGCTTCGGCGCAAATTTCGGGTATTCTGCCGACGATATTCGCGAGTTCGTACACAAATTCGCGGAGCAGGTAGTAATTTTCGGGAAATTCGCGGATTATCTCGCGGTAGAGCGGAAATTTCCGCTCCGTCTCGTTCCATGGGATAGCGCGGACGCTCTCGCGGAACGCGCGCAGCATTTTCTTCTCGCGGTCGTCGTTCGTGCCGAACAGCTCGTCGGTACTGACCGCGAAAAACCGCGCGATCTGCGGGATAAGCTCGATATCGGGGTAACACGCGCCGACCTCCCACTTCGACACCGACTGCGGCGTGACGCCGAGCGCGGCGGCGAGTGCGTCCTGCGTGATGTTGCGCTCGCGGCGCAGACGCTTGATGTTCTCGGAAATTTTAATGTCCATGAAAAAACCGCCTTGTGTGATGTAGTGCAAGCTCGCGACTACATTATAGCAAAGCGGCACGTATTTATCAACAACGCAGTTTTCGGGTTTTGCGCAACCTGTGGTCGTGTTACGTCTTTTTCACGAACCGTTCTCCGCATTTCGGACAGGTGATTTGCAGTTTGCCCTTGCCGCGTGGTACTCGCAAGGGTTTGCGACAGGCGGGACACTTGAAATACGCGTGGGTTTTGCGCTCACGGAAGCGCGTGATACCGTGTTTCGCGCGCGTTTTCAGCGGCGACCAGTATCGCAGAAAGCGGTCGTTTTCGCGTCGGCGCGAGGGAATATTGCGCGACAGCAGACGGATTACCGCGAGTGCGAGCGGGACGTACGACACGTACGTGAGCAGGCGTAAACGGCTTAGGCTCGACACAATGCCGAGCAAAAATGAGAGTATTATCAAGGCTACGTTCAGATGGTCGGGACCGTATCGACCCGACATGAACCGCCGAAGGTAGTTGCGTATCACATATTCTCCTGTTTTGATTGATGGAAATTACAAATATATAATGACATTATCACTAAGTACCGATATTATATCATCTATGCGCCGCAACGCTTGCAATGTCACAGAATATTAACTTTTGCGCCGAGAGAACGGCGGAGCCGAAGCCCCGCCGTTCTATTTTGCCGCGAACACTGTTCAGGCGTTGTTATCAGCCGACAGCAGACAGTCTCGGAGCGGGATAGGCGAAAGTAGGCGCGTCGACAGGCGGTTCCTCGGCTTCCTCGGGCGTTTCCACAGCTTCGAGAGCAACGAACACCGCGGGGCGCACACCGTACAGGTCGGTGCAGTAACTCGTTACGATATCACCGTCGGTGGCGACGATATCTGCGTACAGACTTTCACCCGTGTTTGCCGTGCGCAACCACCACTCGGTGTTCTGCTGCTCGCCGTTTTTCGCGACGCGGTCGTCCTCGCCGTCGAAGTAGGTCGTCGCGTCGAGCGTCGAGAGCGGGAACGCTATGCCGTCGGTATCCGCGCCCGCGAGTGCGAGCGGGTCGGTGAGACCCGTCAGCCCCGCGCTGTCGAACGCCGAGACGAGCGGTTTCAGCGCGTACTCGCGAACCTCGTTCAGACCGCCGTAGAAGCCGTTGACCGTGTCGTACAGCGTGCTGCCGACGTACGGTCCGACGTTCGGATCGGGAGCGGAATCCCACGCGGAGGTGTCGACGACGTTGTTCGTGATGATCAGCGCGTAGTCGCCGTCCTGCGCGATATCGAGAACGCGCCAGACGATGCCGTCAGCCTCGACGAGACCGTTTTCGCCCACGGATTTGATCGCCTCGGGCAGTGTCAGCGTCGGTGTCTCGGGGACGGGGTATTCCGCGTTGGTGCTGAACAGATTGTAGAAGATTCGGCACAGTTCGCCGCGCGTCAACGCGGTCGTCGGCGCGAAATTATCGCCCCCTTGCTCGGCGAACACGCCCTCGAACAGGTTCGCGTCCACGCACGCCTTGACGACTTTCTGCGTGTGGCGATCCATCGTGTCCGCGTCGGCGTATTCAAGCCCGACGGGGGGCAGTTCGTCCGCGGGAATACCCGAGGGGTCGGCGACAATGACACCGGGCAGATACGTCTGCACGATGGCGTACGCCGTTTCCGCGCGTGTCGCCGCGCTCTTGCGCCCGAAGAACGTGTCGATCTTGCCGTTGAAATGGCGCATACCGTACATCAAAATGATGGCGAGATCCGTCTCGTTGCCGTTCACGGGCGGCACATCGGTGAACGTGTGCGGCGCGGTGCGGACGTGGAACGTGCGCGACCAGATTGTGACGAGCTGCTCACGCGTGAGCGATTCGTCGGGCGCGAATATTGTCGCCGATTTGCCCTTGATAAAACCGTAGTGGTAGCAGTACTCAATCGCGGCTTTGTGCGGCGATTCGGCGATGTCCGTGAACTGTGTCACGGGGGTGGGCGGGGTCAGATCATTCGCGGCAAATGCCCGTGCCGTGTACAGCGACATCGCGGCGAGCAGTGCGAGCATGAATGACAGAATACGTTTACTCATGGGTTGCGTCCTTTCCTGTGCGGTTATCGGTGCGAATTACGCAGGTATTTTGCGACAATCGCGGGAAAATATCGTGGCTTTGCGGTATTGTCATGTAAATGTAATGAACGGGGGTTGCTCTCGGTTGTTTGTCGCACACACAAACCCCCGTCATTGCGAGCCGCGCGAAGCAATCCAGAACTCCGTTTTCTCTGTCCAACCCCGCGTATACGGGGCAGGACGAGGGAGACGGGAGACTGGATTGCTTCGTGCGCTCGCAATGACGGGGGTTGGAACGCGAATACAACGCACAAAAGAGGTGCGCCGTTTGCACAGCGCACCTCTCGTTATTATTGCGATTTAGAACACCAATATCGGCTTGACGACCTTGCCCTCGTGGCAGTCCTGCAACGCCTCGTTGATCTCGTCGAACTTGTAGAACTTGTTGAGCTTATCGACGGGCAGCTTGCCCTCGTTGTAAAACTTTACGAGTTCGGGTATGAACACCTTCGGGTTCGAGCAGCCCTCGACCGCGCCCGCAAGCGTCAGCGACGGGTTCATGATCTGCGGTTCGAGACGGATCGGCAGTTCCGCGTCCGCTGTGACGGATACGAGAATCGCGGTACCCTCTTTCGCCATCGAGTCGAGCATCGTCGTCACCATGTCGAGCGAACCCGCACATTCGAGCGCGTACTGCACGCCCTTGCCGCCCGTGATCTCCTTGATTTTTGCGGAGACGTCGCCGTCGCGCCCGTTGATCGTGTGCGTCGCGCCGAACTCGACCGCGAGATCGCGTCCGCGCCGACCGTGTACCGCGATGATCGTCGAACACCCCGCAATTTTCGCCGCCATGACCGCCGCGAGACCGACCGCGCCGACACCGAAAATAGCTATTGTCGAGCCCGGGCGGGGGTCCATACGGTTCAGCACCGCGCCCGCGCCTGTCTGTATGCCGCAACCGATGCTGCACAGTTTCGCGAGTGCCTCGTCGCTGTCGACGTCGACCTTGATCGTGTTGCGCTGATTGGCGATGGCGTGTGTGGCGAACGAGCCCTGTCCGAACATGATGCCGATCTCAACACCGTCCGCGCCCGTGAGCCGACGCGTACCGTCCGCGTAGTCGCCGCCGAAGAACAGACGGAAGTTCTCCTCGCACGCGTACGGGTGGCTGTTCTTACACGAATCGCACACGCCGCAGCTCGGGAACGTCATGATCACGCGGTCGCCCGCCGCGAGGTCGGTCACACCGGGACCGACGGACTCGATCACGCCCACGCCCTCATGCCCCGCGACCATCGGGTACTGCACGGGGAGGAACTGCTCCAACACGGCGATGTCCGTGTGACAGATACCCGACGCGACGAGACGCACGAGTACCTCGTTCGCTTTCGGCTCGGCGATTGTGACGGTCTCGAATCCGACTTTGCCCTTTTCGCGGATGACCGCCGCCTTGATTTGCTTGCCCATATCAAATAACCTCCATAATGTTGTTTTACAAAATTCTTTACGCCATTTTATCACGGTGCGCGCCGATTGTCAACCGATAAATTATGAGTTTTGTGAGGTGCCTAACGGTAAAACATACGGAATTTCAACACTTTTCACAAAATTTCTGTTGACAGACGGGTAAGATTTATGTTAAAATTAAATGTAGAGTGCGAATCTCCGTTTGGAGCGATCTGACGGGTGATTTTCGTTTTTATCAACAATAAGTAATCTTTCTCGTCAATTTTAAGGAGTGACAATGGCTTTTTACAGCATCCTGTATCCCACGCGCGAAAAGGCGGAGGCACCCGCCGAGAGCCAAGCGGAGTGTTTCAAAGACCTGAATCTCGGTCAGGTGTTCGACTACATATTCAAGGCGCGCGTAGAGTATTCACTGGAAACCTACTACTTTGTGCCGTTGCAGGACGCCGAGTCCGTGTACTATCGGCAGGCTGTCCTGCGTGAACTGGAAAATCCGCAGCACGCCGCCGTCGTCGCGGGGTTCTCGTCCCTTGTGTACATGCAGGGCAGTATTCTGCAATCCGTGCATGATTCGTTCGACTCGGCGGAGACGTGGCGCAACAACTACCTGACGCGCGGGCAACTGCTCGACAGCGCGGAGCGTTACTGCGCGGCGATTGACCATTTCGCAAACTCCATCATGCCGATCGAATTTGAGTCCGAGGGGTTGCGCGCGTTCAAGGGATATGTCGACGATTACCGCCGCGGTGCCGAGTTCAAAGAGCTGCTCGCCCACGCGAAGCGCATACGCGACAAGCTGTCCGAGGTGCAGTACGTCATGCACATCAAGGAGGGCAAGATCCGCGTCAAGAAATACGACGGTGAGCGCGAGTTCTCAGAGTCGATCACGGGACTGTTTGACAAGTTCCGTCAGGGCGAGACGAACGACTACGCCAGCGTCATGCCTGACGTACCCGACGCGCCGCAGGTCGAGGCGCAGGTGCTCGATATGGTAGCGTCGTACTACAAGGAAGCGTTCAACGAGTTGGACACGTTCTGCCGCAAGTACTATAACTTCATCGACGAGACGCTGTTGCGCTTCTCGCGCGAGATACAGTTCTATCTCGGCTGGAACGAGCTGATCGCCCCGCTGCGCGAACAGGGTCTGCCGTTCTGCTATCCGAAAGTCGCGCAGGGGAAAGACAAAATCTTCGTCAGCGAGGGGTACGACCTCGCGCTCGCGTACAAACGTCACGGCGAGGGCATCGTGACGAACGATTTCGAGCTGAACTACCCCGAGCGGTTGATCATGCTGACGGGACCCAATCAGGGCGGCAAGACGACGTTCACGCGCGCGTTCGGGCAGACGCATTACGTCGCCGCGCTCGGGCTGAGCGTACCCGGGCGGGACGCCGCGCTGTTCCTGTTCGACCGTATCCTGTCGCACTTCGGCTCGGAGGAGGATTTGAACACGCAGAGCGGACAGTTGCAGAGCGATCTGTACCGTCTGAAAGCGATATATGCGCGCGCCACGGACCGCTCGCTGATACTCATCAACGAGATTTTCTCATCGACGACACTCGCGGACGCGCTCCCTCTCGGCAGACACATGATGGAGGCGATACGCAAGATCGGCGGTCCGTCCGTCGTCGTGACGTTCCTCGACGAGTTGTACGACGAGTCGCCGCAGGTCGTCAGCATGATGAGCCTTGTGAACCCCGAGGAGCCCGGTGCGCGCTCGTTCAAAATCGTGCGCAAACCGCCCGACGGTATGGCGTTCGCGCTGTATATCGCGGCGCGTCACGGGCTGACGTATGACCAACTGCAAGTGAGGTTCGGCAAATGAATGTGAATTTGATGTTCCGCGACCGAGATTTCAAGCTCGGTGTCGTCACACTGTTCGGCAAGGAGATTCTCTCAGCCGATCTCGAACTCCCGCGCATCATCGACACGATGGCGGGTCGCGACGACGTTATAAAAAAAGCGTGTGAGACGGCCCTGTTCACGCCGCTCACCGATATGGCTGAGCTGCAATACCGTCAGGCGATCATCGCCGACGCGCGCCGCAACCCCGAGGCGATCCGCGCGCTGTACGGTATCGTTGTGGACACGCTGTCGCACCAGACGCACGAGTTCCGCGCGTTCGCGTCGGACGCGATGGGCAAATCCGCCGCCGTGTCCATGTACCGCTCCGCGCTCGCGTTCCTCAATTCGTTCATCGGCAGCCTTATGGCACTGCGTCAGGTCGCGGACAAGAATCTGAACGGTTTCGAGTCCGAGGGAATGCGCAATCTGCTGACGATGTTCCAGCGCGAGATGGACGACAAGTATTTCAAACAGGTGCGCGTCAGTCTCACCGAACTGGACGACGCCGAGGGCGAGACGCTGATCTCGGCGAAGCTCGGACACTATTTGCAGGGCGTTGACTACGTGATGCGCAAGCTCGAACGCGGGGATAAGCGTTCGTGGCGGCTCACATCGGGCTACGAAATCCCCGAGAAGCAGATTCACCTGCTCGACGACCTGAGAAACCGCACAAACCGCGCGATAAACGGCGTCTCAAACACGCTGTCACAGGCGGCAAAGAATTTGCAGGGCTTTTTCACGTCACTGCGCGAGGAATTGGCGTTCTACATCGGCTGCCTGAACATCGAGGACGCGTTGCGCGAACTGGGTATGCCCATGTGCGTGCCGAAGATGAACCCGATGGACTCGAAAAAACGCGAGTGGCGCGACCAGTACGACGTTTCGCTCGCGCTCACCCGCCGCACGAAGGTCGTCCCCGGTGTTTTCAGCGATCCTGGCGCGAAATTGTACCTCATAACGGGCGCGAATCAGGGCGGCAAGACGACGTTCCTGCGCGGTATCGGTCAGGCGCAGCTTATGGCGCAGTGCGGCATGGTCGTCGGCGCGGAGTCGTGCGAGATGCCGCTAAGACGCGGGTTGTTCACGCATTTCCGCCGCGAGGAGGACTCGCGCATGAAGTCGGGCAAGCTCGACGAGGAGTTGACGCGTCTCGCGCGCGCACTCGATTTTGTCGGTCCCGGTACGACGGTGATGTTCAACGAGTCGTTCGCGTCCACAAACGAGCGCGAGGGTTCGGAGATTCTGCGCCAGATAACGGACGCGTTCGTCGAGAACGGTGTCGAGGTGTTCTCGGTGACGCACTTGTTCGCGTACGCCGACGTGTACAAGGACGATCCCGAGACGCGGTTCCTGCGCGCGGAACGTCTGCCGTCGGGTGAGCGCACGTTCAAGATCGTCCCGGGTGAACCGCTTCGGACGGCGTTCGGCGAGGATCTGTACAACAAGATTTTCGCGGAGAAAGCATAAAAACTGAACATAATATACAACAATTATCGGGTGCAGTCAAAAACTGCACCCGATAATTATATTATTGCGGTTATAACAGAATTAATCCTCGATATACGCACCCGAGGTGTTGATGCGGTCGATGAGCGCGATAAAGCGTGGGTCGTCGCGGAACGCGTCAAACGCGGGTTGCGTAAGGAAACTGCGTATCGCCATCACGCCCGCCTCCTCCGAGGTCACGGCACCGTCGTCTTTTTCGGACTGAGCGAACTGCGCGAGGACGATATCCGCCGATTTCTCCGCGTATTCGAGTGCTTCACGGTCGCCGCGCGCCGCGAGTTTGAACGCGAGTTCCCTGTAATAATGCGCCTTAAAGGTGCGCAGTCTCTCGGCGTGCTCATCGCCCCACATGGAAAGCTCAATGAGCGGCAGTACGCGGCGAAACAGCTCAATGTGCTCGTCGCGGTCGCCGACGCCGTTATGCTCTTCCGATGCGATAAGCTGCTCGACGGCATTTTGCAATAATGACGAAAACACGGTGATGTTGTCGCGCAGTATCGGGTTCAGCGAACGGGTGTACGCCGCAACGTACATGAGCATATACTCGCGCGATTGCAGCGCGGACGGCAAATGCTCGGCAATCGCGGCGGCTCGGTCCGTCTCGCCGCGCATAATGCAGATGGAACACAGCATCGCGCTCGCCCCGACGCGCACCTCGGTGTCCGTGCAGAGGTCGAGTATGCGCTCGCAGATTTTCTCAGACTCGCGCGTAGCCTCGACGCTCTTCTCAAGCGTCACCGTGCCATATTGCACGGCATTCGCGTATTCGAGCTGCACGGCGTAGTCACTCGGCATATCACGCGCGAGATCACGCCACGCGTCCCGCAGCGCGACCAGATCACGCGGAGTGCGCACATTTCGGGCAAGTTCGCGCGCGGCGGCGATGCGCCTGTCGCCGTCCGTGTCCGCGCCGAACAGCACGTCGGTGCTGACCCCGAATACGTTCGCGAGCGGCATAATCTGTGAGATGTCGGGCAGTCCGCCGCCGCTCTCCCACTTCGACACCGCCTGAGGTGTGACATTCAGACGCGCTGCGAGTTCGTCCTGCGTATAACCGCGCTCGCGCCGCAGTTTTTTGATGATGTTGCCGATGTCCATAAGTGACCTCCTGTTCGCGTTGTCGCGTAAGTATTTTACATCACGGCGCGGCGTTTGTAAAGCAACTTAAAGCGGGGGATAAAACAACGGAGCGTTGATGTGTGGTGCGTGTGTGATGTTGTGTGTGCGAAAATTTGGTAAAGAGATTGCGCTGATCATTGCAATCAAAAGAGAAAGAGGAGTGTTGCCGCCGCTGTTGCTGTGGCAGAAACTCTGCGGGCGCGGGTACAAGCGGAACTACGGCGGGCTGAACTGCTACGGCGAACAGTGGTACCAATTCACGATGATCGACGAGTGTTCTCGTTGGTGTTTCCAAGCGACCTGCACCGAACACAGCACTTGCGGCGCGGAGGACTTCCTCAAAAAGCTAATAATCGCGGCACCTTTCCCCATCCGCGCAATACAGACCGACAATAAAACCGAGTGGACGAACGCGCTGCTCATCCCTCGAACAAGCACGCTATCAAGTCGCGCTCTACAACGCGTGTAGCAACTCCCGCATCAAGACCTGCCTCGGATTTCGCTCTGCGATTATGATTATAGACGACTTTGTTGCTTTGTATTTCACGCATCATTGACACTTGAACAACAATGTGCCGCCCCAAAAAACAATGTTGACAAGGAAAAAAATATGATATAAAATGGCAGCAAATTATTTAAGGTGCAGATATGTGGATAAACGAATGAAACTGTCAACATCAGCACGATCCCTCTGGGCGAAAACGGCGCAGGACGGCGAAGCGTGGCTTGCTCTATATGCCCACATGTCGGATTCCGCTGAGATCGCAAAGCGGCTGTGGCGCAACTGGGTGCCGCGCGGCACGAAAAACTCCATTGTCAGAGATATTCCATGTTCCGAAAAGACATTCATTTTCCTTGCAGCGTATCACGACATCGGCAAGGCAACTCCCGCGTTTCAACTGGGAAAACAGCACAAGACACCCGCGCTTTTGCTCGCGGAGGAGCGCGTAGCGGCGGCAGGGTTTTTATATGGGACGATGAGAGATACGGGCAAAGTTCAACACGCAACAGCGTCTGAAATCATCGCGGAGAAGCGGCACAGGGTTTCGCGCGAGTTAGGCGTAGTCCTCGGCGGACACCACGGCATGCCACCGTCGGATACGGATTTGAACCGTGCGCAATCGTACGGAAACAATCTCGGATTTTCCGATGCGAAGTGGACAGATGCGCAGGACGAACTCTTTGAGTACGCTCTTCGGCTCGCCGATATAGACCGCACCGAACTCGCGCAGGTAGGTGCGTCAAACCCGACGCAGATGCTGCTGACGGGGCTTGTCATAATGGCGGACTGGATCGCAAGCGACGAAGCCCTTTTTCCGTATATAGACGCATTTGAGCCGCTCGAAACACCTGAGGTGCGCGCCGAGCGAGCGTGGGACGGTTTGGATTTACCGCCGTGCTGGGAACCTGCGGACGAGGATACGCTCGCGCGATTTGATATCGTCAAGGAGCGATTCGGATTTGACTCGCGTCCGATACAGGACGCAGCCGCGCGGGCGGCGGCGTCAACCGCTGAGCCGGGGATCGTTGTCATCGAAGCTCCGATGGGCGAGGGCAAGACGGAAGCCGCGCTCGCCGCAGCCGAGATACTCGCCGCAAAAACGGGACGCGGCGGCGTGTTTTTCGCGTTGCCGACACAGGCGACCTCTGACGGCATGTTTCCGCGCATCACCGACTGGATTGGACAGATAAACCCGAAGTCGGCGGGCGGCGAGCCGCGTACAATTACGCTGGCGCACGGGAAATCGCACCTGAACGAACTGTACGAGGGCATAAAGTCCTCCCGCCCGAATATAGGCGACGGGGAAGAAAACGAACACGACAGCGTTACTGTTCTCGACTGGTTTAGCGGGCGCAAGAAAGGTCTGCTTGCCGATTTCGCCGTCGGCACGGTGGATCACCTGCTTATGGGCGGACTGCGGCAAAAGCACCTCGCGCTACGGCATTTGGGACTGGCGAATAAAGTTGTGATTATCGACGAATGTCACGCGTATGACGCGTACATGAACAGTTATCTGTTCAAAGCGTTGAACTGGCTCGGCGCGTATCGCACGCCTGTCGTGATCCTGTCCGCGACATTGCCGTCGGACACGCGGCGAAAGCTCGTCGGAGCGTATCTTAATAGGGATTTCAGCGCACCCGTGCGCAGCGTTCCGCGCTGGTCTGATACAGCGGAACCCGCAGTACTGCCCGAGTGGGCGACAAGCCGCGAGTATCCTCTCATCATATTTTCAGACGGCGGCGACGTGCGGAGCGTCACCGTAACGCCGTCGGATCGCCGCATTGAGATTGACATCGCTGCGCTTTCGGACGACGCACTTGCGGACACGCTCGACGAATTGCTCACAGGCGGCGGATGCGCAGGAGTAATTGTGAACACCGTCGGACGCGCACAGGCGATTGCGCGTTCGCTGTCGGAACGGTTCAGCGATGAGATCGTGTCCCTGCTTCACGCGCGATTTATCGCGTCTGATCGCGTCGCGAAAGAGACGGTTTTGCGTGATGCATTGGGTAGGGACGGGGCGAATCGTCCGAAAAAACTGATAGTTGTCGGGACGCAAGTTATCGAGCAATCGCTTGACCTCGATTTTGACGTGCTGGTGACGGATCTCTGCCCGATGGATCTGTTGCTGCAACGCACGGGGCGACTGCACAGACATTTGCGGGCGCGCCCCGAGCGTCTCGCTAACGCCGCGTGCTACGTGCTGGGCGCGGACGGTGATTTTGAGCGCGGCTCCGCGAGTGTATACGGAGCGTACGCGCTCATGAACACGCGCGCACTTTTGCCCGAGAGTGTCACGTTGCCCGACGATATTCCCGAACTCGTGCAACGCGCCTACGCACCCGGGGGGCTGGGGTTGCCCGGGGAGGATTACGCCGCCGCGCGGGCAGCTCACCAAAAACTGATTGTTGAGAAACAACAACGCGCAAACGCTTTTCAGATCGGTGTGCCGCAGAATCTGCTGTCGCTCACAGGTGCTTTTGAGACACCGGCTATAGAGGACAGGAGCGGCAAGCGCGCCGAGGCTGCGGTACGCGATGCGGGCGACTCGATTGAGGTGATTGTGATACTTCGGCGCGGTGACGAACGTTATTATACTCTGCCGTTCCTAAAGGGCATCGGCGGTACCGAGATTCCGCGCGAAATGCCCGCAAAGACATTTGCCGCCGCTATCGCGAGTTGCACGGTGCGCTTACCGCCCGTGCTGACATCGCCGTGTATGATCGACCGCGTGATACGCGAGCTTGAAAACGGCAACAGGAGCTTACCCATAGACTGGCAACGGTCGCCCATGCTGCGGGACGAGCTGTTTTTGGTACTCGACGAGGGATACTCGGCGAGCATATCAGGCTACACCCTGCGATACGACGAGCGGTACGGGTTGTTTTCAGAAAAATCAGGGACACAGGATAAGGAGTGAGCATATGCTTGAATCAAATTAGGAATACTGCAAAAATCCCTTATTCTGTGGGGATATACAAACACAGAAAATAAAATTTGAAACTATCACATTACACAAAGCACCGCCCAACGGACAAGGGGCGGTGTTTTTGTTTGCGCCGGTTTCATCACTTCGGGACAAATTGACCCGAAGTCGGAAAGGAGTGATACGCCGTTATCACCGAGCCTTGCTTAACGCAGGGCTTTTTTTATTGCACAAAAATATCGAAGGAGGTACAAACCGCATGGCGAAAGATACGCCGAACACGCCGGAGGATAAAACAATTCCCCCGACAGACGAAAAATTAACACAAGAACAGGCCGTTCCCGGTGAGGTTGTAATTTCTGCTGATAAAGTCAATGAAATTGCAAATAACCTCAAAACGGCGGCACAGGCGGCTGAACAGACCGCCGAAAACGAACCGTCGAAGGAGCCGGAGGCTCTGGTTTCCGAGGAACAGGCGACCCCTGTCAAAAAAGGACTCGGCGGCAGACCGCCCAAAAACAAAGGTGAGCATCCGGGGCAAGATGAAAAAGCGGCTGATTCTCAAAAGAGAAAACCAACCCCGGAGGAATATAAAACACGGGGACAAAAAGCCGCTGAAACACGAAAAGCCAGTAGACAACGAGTGGATGATTTTATCGAGGGGAAACGAACTTCCCCACTACCCGATGGAAAAGCTATTCCAGAAAAACAGCGGCGGGAGGCACGACCACCCACAGGAATCCCCAAAGAGGAACCCAAGCCCCCGGAGCCTGTAAAACCGCCGGAAGTGAAAGAGGCCCCGCGCCCCGGTGAAAAAGAAGAAATTGTCTTTTTGCAGTTAAATGAGCTTTTTCCGTTCAAAGACCATCCTTTCGGCGTCCGTGACGACGCGGAAATGCGGGCAATGGTGGAAAGCGTTAAGGACAAGGGCGTTACCCAGCCCGCTATCGTCCGTCCCCGTGAGGATGGCGGCTATGAGCTTGTTTCGGGACACAGGCGGCAAAAGGCAAGCGAACTCGCCGGGTATGCGGATATGCCCTGTATCGTCCGCAATCTGACGGACGAACAGGCTATCACGCAGATGGTGGAGGACAATACCAATCAGCGCGAAAGCATTTTACCCAGCGAACGCGCCAAAGCCTTAAAAATGCAGTTGGACGCTATTAAGCGTCAGGGCGTCCGGGACGGCAGGGAGGGCAACGGGCAGCGTTCCAATGAAATCGTCGCGGAGCGCAATAATATGAACGCCAAGCAGGTACAGCGGTATATCAAGCTCAATGACCTTGTGCCGGAGCTTCTGAAAATGGCAGATGAGGGGACGCTGAAATTCACCCCGGCTATCGAGCTTGCTTTTGTCAGCAAGAAAAATCAGCAGTATATCGCTATGACGATTGAATCCCAGCAATCCACCCCGAATTTATCACAGGCGCAGCGCATGAGGGAACTCGACCAGAAAAAAGCATTAAATCCCGACGTGATAGACGGTATCATGTTGGAAGAAAAAAAGGAGGCAGACAAAGTGATTTTATCCACAGCAGAATTGAGCCAATATTTCGGCAAGGAAAAAACGCCGCGTGAAATGAAAGATACCATTCTTGCGTTGCTTGATGAGTACAAAGCCAAGCAGCACGACATTTCCGCGCCGGAAAAGAAGAAAAACGAACAGGAAAAGTAACATAGGGACAAATTGTCCCGAAGTAACGGCGGGGCGCGGCCCCGCACCCCGAAACTCAAAGGATAATAATTATTCCCCGTCGCCGTGGAGTTTGTAGCACAGACGGAACAAGGCAGTCAAGGGCGCGAAGCGCCGCCAAAGGCGGTTATAACCCTTGACTTCCTTTTCCGGCCTGTGCTTTTTTTGCGGCAAGCGACGGGGATATATTCCTTTGAGCCGTTCCCTTTCCGAGAGCGGAAAGGGCGGAGGGATAGGTTGAAAATTATCTTTACTCAAAAAATGGAGGTAGACCCATGAAAAGACCATTGGCATACATTACCGCCGCGTGGAGCGGCAACAACGGCAGGGACACAAAACAGGCGGCGAAATATTGCAGAGCGGTATACGACGCGGGATTTTCCCCGGTATGCCCCATGCTGTATTTACCACTATTCCTCAACGACGCAATCCCGGAGGAACACAAAAGCGGCGTGGATATAGGGCGCGACTTTTTACGCCGTTCCCATGTGCTTGTCGTTTGCGGCAGCGGTATCAGCGAGGATGTGAAAAACGACATAGCCACAGCGGGGCGGCTGAATATCACCGCTACAACCCTTGACGGTATTTTGACAGTCAAGGCGCAGGGTCGGGGAAAGAGGGACGATTCTTGCTGACAATGGGGAGCCTGTTTGACGGGATCGGCGTGTTCCCATTGGCCGCCGCCCGGAATGGGATTGAACCCTTGTGGGCGAGTGAAATCGAAAAAGCCCCTATATCCATCACAAAACGCCACTTCCCCGGCATGGCGCATTTAGGCGATATTACAAAGCTGAACGGCGGCGAAATCCCGCCTGTTCATGTAATCACATTCGGCAGC
>JAISJJ010000142.1 GCA_031261585.1 Oscillospiraceae bacterium | reverse complement strand
ACGGGAAAGTGACGCATCAGTTCGTGGACTGGTTCCGTATGTTCGCAAAGGGCGGCGCGTCGATCCTGTACGTCGGCAACTCGTCGATCGACATCACCGAGTGCAAGGACGAGGAGTGTCAGCTCGATCTGTCGAGCGACAGCACCATTCTCCCCATGTCGTGGTACGCCGAGATGGCGGCTGAGTTCGCGTGTCACGCGTCGCTCGAAGTCAACCACAACGGCAAGGACACCACATTTGAAGCCGTCGGACATCTGCCGTTCTCGTCGTCAGCGATCCCCGGCGACTCCGAGCGTATGCGCGCGATGATGGAACGCCGCGAGGTGCGCACCCCGATTGAGATGGATCAGGCGAAGATCGACGAGACAGTGCTGAAATACGCCAACGCGTGCCGCCGTATGCAGCGCGCGGGTATGGATGTCGCGCTGCTGCACGGCGGACACGGAAACCTGCTCGCGCAGTTCACGTCGCCGCACTACAACAAGCGCACGGACAAGTACGGCGGCTCTATCGAGAACCGCGCCCGCTTCGCGATCGAGGTCGTCGAAAAGACCCGCGAGCTGTGCGGCGACAATTTCGTCATCGACTACCGCATCTCCGCCGACGAGATCATCGGCGACGGTATGCACATCGACGAGACGATTCAACTCCTGAAAATTCTCAAAGACCACGGTGTCGACATGTTCAACGTCTCGGCGGGTCTGCACTCCGAGGGCATGATGGCGTTCATGAGCTACTGGCTGCAAGGTTACACGATGGAGCGCGGCTACAACGTCCACTGGGCGCGCAAGATCAAAGACGCGTTTCAGGGCGACATTCTGCTCACGGCGGTCGGCTCGGTCGTCAACGTCGATGTCGCGGAGGAGATTCTCGCGAGCGGCAATGCCGACTTCGTCGCGATGTGCCGTCCGCTCATGGCTGACCCCGAGATGCCCGCGAAAGCCGCCGCGAACAAGCGCGACGAGATCCGCCCCTGCATCCGCTGCAACGCGTGCGCGATGCGTCTCGGCGGTCCGAAAGTCATCAACTGCGCGATCAACCCGATTTCGGGCATGACGAGCTACCTGCGCGACATGGAAGTGCCGCTCGCCAAGACAAAGAAGAAGGTCGCGGTCATCGGCGCGGGTCCTGCCGGGTTAACGGCGGTCGATACGCTTGTCCAGCGCGGTCACGAGGTCGTCCTCTACGAAAAGTCGGGCGAAATCGGCGGTCAGGTTCTCCCCGCCGCCGCCGCCGATGTCAAAGCGGACATGAAAGACTATCTGAAATGGCTGCAAGTCCACCACAACCGCATCATCGAGGGTTCGGGACAGGTCAAACTGCTGCTGAACACCGAGGCGACACCTGAGCTCGTCGAAAAAGAGAAGTTCGACGCGATCATCGTCTCCGTCGGCGGCGAGCCGATCATTCCGCGCAGCATCCCCGGTATCGACAAGCCGAACGTACTGTGGGCGGCTGACGCTCAGACGAAGTATCGCGGCAAGCTCGGCAAGAAAGTTCTCGTCGTGGGAGCGGGTGATGTCGGCATCGAGGCGGCACTCGATTTCCTCGATCAGGGTATCGAGGTCGAGATCATCGACATTCTCGCGCGCGGCGGCGGTTTCGGCGGCATGGGTTCACCGACCAGCATGTACCACGACCCGAACGCCCCCGAGGGCTACTACACGAACCAGAGCCTGAACAACCTGCTCGACCAAAAGGGCGTCAAAATCCAGTGGGGTACAGGTCTCGGCGAAGTCACCGACAAGGGCGCGATTCTGAAACTCGCCGACGGCACGACGAAAGAGGTCGAGGTCGATCAGGTGCTGCTCGCCATGGGCCTGCGTCCGCGCACCGCACTTGCGGACAGCTTCCGCCACAGTGCGCCCGAGACCGAGATTCGCATAGTAGGCGACGCGAAAGCGGTCGGCGGCAACCTCTCTGCGGCGATAAACGGAGCGTTCCAAGCCGCGCTGCATATATAGGCGATTGGCAATTAACAGTTGACAATTAACAGTTAACAGTTGAGGACGGGGGTTACGGCTTTGCCGCGACCCCCGTCCTGTTTTTGATTTGTGTTTTATGTTTAATGTTTGATTCTATCGTGAAGTCCTGCTATTCCGTCCGCCGCGCCGACGATATCCTGCGGTTCTTCACCGATGCTCATTCGATAAAAATCGTCCGCGATCAACCACCCCAGCGTTTCGGTGATAGTCGCGGCGGTTGCCGCGCCTAATACTGCGCCCGCAACTGTCCCAACGCCGGGAACGGCTTTTAATATCGACGAAACGACCCTTGTACCGACAAGCGATGCCACACCTACTCCCGCTATCGACTTTGCGGCACTATTGCCAATCGTCAAATCAAAGACCTTACCCAGTCCGACAATCATGGCAACTTGCGCCGCGCCAATTGGCACCGCGTCCGATATTGGGATCGGAATCGCGCCTGCCGCACCCGCCGCCGCAGTTGCCGTATGAATTATTCCATGGCACTTTTTCAGCTTGTCCGTCGGCATATTTACTTTTGATTTTTTCTTAGCCATCTCGTTTCCCCTTTTAAGTTGTTTTTTTGTAGCCGCAACTGCGGATATCAAACTGCCGCAATGTGCTTATGGCGTATACGTTGCACCGCAACTCGTGCATTTGTTGTTGAACACCGTCAACCTGCGGCAATTGGTACATCTTTTGCCGCGCCCGCCTTTCCCGCCGTTTGGCGGTACGGTCATTTTGCACCCGCATTTTGTGCATTCGCGACCGCTGGGCGTTTCGTGGAACGTAAGCTCACCGCATTTTGGGCACTTATTTCTTGGCATATTGAACTCCTTTGTCAATATAGTATAGTCGTTTGCTCCGCAAACGACTGAACCCCACGGGGTTCAGGACTTTTTTCAAGTTAATTCTATCTTATTCGTCCACGTTTGTCAAGTCTTATTTACACCATTTTTCAACAATGCCTTATATCGATACAAAATACCAATAATTATGGGTGAGTATTTCGACAACGCCATAACACCCGTCCATTTATCATCGATTCTTCTGTTAGCCACACAGAAGTTAACGGTTATCCGCTCAAAATCGCGTCGTACTCAGAATCACCGCGCAGAAACTCGAACTGTCCCAACGTCCGAAATTTCTCGCGGAAATTCTCAACCGCGTTACAATCGCCTGACGGTTGATACCGCTCGCGCCGTTGAGAAATACGCTCGCGTACATTGTCGCCTCCTGCGGCGGTTCGCCAAAATCCTCCGTGTGCGGCAGTGCTATGCCTACATCGGGTCGGTGCCGCACTGTTCCGTGCGCTCGCGAGTGCGGCGGGGCGTGGCGCGCCGCGAGTTCGTCATTTCACTTGCCGAGAATGTTTTCCCAGTTGTCCTTTACCGTCACATATTTCGCGAGTTTGATACCTTTTGAGATTTTCGTCTGATGCGACTGTGGCAATCCCGCAGCTCTCAGTGCCGCTTTCTTATCAATGCTCTTATGCTCAAATGTATCGGCATACATTATGCCGAAATGATGAATGCGCGCGATCTGTCCCCCCCCGTTCGCGGCATAGTATTTCTTTGAGCTTGTTTCACAACTCAATATGCGTCATGTTTTCTGTCTCCTGTTCACTGATTGTTTGTCATTGTCGATTTGAGCTTTCTCCGTATCCGCAGAACAGTCTCCGCATTGCCTGCGTCCGCAATGAAAATCGGCTTGTCCGAAGATGATGCGAGAGTCGACAAATTTGCATAGTGCTTGCATAGATATTCCGAAGATACTGTAATCATTCGATCAGCTCCGAAGTGAGTATAGCAGGTGCGAGCGGTTTTGTCGATAGCAAAATATTAATATTTTGCTGTTGCGTGCGTGCGCAGGGAACAGTACCGTTTCGCGTGCGTCTGCCGTCGTGTGGGGATCACGCCCTGCGTATGCGGGGAACAGTCCTCTCCCGTGAGAGACGACCAGAACGGCATGGGATCATCCCCGCGCAGGCGGGGAACAGCAGACGAGACAACGGAACAGCAATGCGCCGAAGGGATGATCCCCCGCATGTGCGAGAAACAGTACCGCTGCATTGTATACATCTCGGTCATTGAGGGATCACCCCCGCGCATGCGGGGAGCAGATAATCACACCTTAGCACAAATTGGTGTGTGTTGTGATCGCCCCCGCGCATGCGGGGAACAGATGTCATGAACAACGCACATCTCGACGAGCCAGGGATCACCCCAGCGCATGCGGGGAACAGATCTTTCTGCCGTCCGTCGTTATTTTCAGCATAGGATCACCCCCGCGTGTGCGGGGAACAGACTTAGATTTTCCTTAGAAATCAATCACTTTTTGTTTGCTCATTTGCGAGATTCATTAACTTTTTATACACCTCAAACGTTGTTTCGCAATCGGAAATTCCTCGGTGCTACACAACCTGCGCAATGCGAAATGCTCAGCTAACGCTTTCAGCGTGTGGCTTGTCGCACCGCTGAGCGCATCGCGCGACATTGCGAGCGTGTCAATCCGCTCGTTTGGCAGCACTTCGACACCGCACTTGCGGCACGCGGCGTCGAGAAACGACATATCAAAACTCACGTTATGTCCGACGAGCGGTGAATTCCCTGCGAAATTTATGAATCTTGACAACACAATATCTAATGGCTCACCCTCTGACAGCACCGCATCGTTCGTAATGCCTGTCAGTTCCTCAATTTTCGCGGATATCGCCGTCTCCGTGCGGACAATCGCGCTGAACGTCTCCACTGCGGTACCCGATACGGCGCGAATGGCACCGATCTCAATAATCTCCGCTTTATCGGGGTTCAGCCCCGTCGTCTCAACGTCTATTACAACGTATTCTCGGTGTTCCGAGTCGTCGCCACGTGATTTCTTCGCCCGGCGCGCAGTTGCTCGAGAGGCTGCGAGGTGTTGGCTCGCCTTGCTGTAACCCGGACGGCGGGCGTTGCCGAGTTGCTTGACACGAGACGGGCTTGGGCGCATGATCAGCTTAATGCCGTCGAAATCAATCGGCTCCCAATCGCTGTTCAGACACTTGAAATCCAGCCCCTGCTCGTTCGCCGCGCTGTACACCATAGTCGCCCTGCCGCTTTTCGCGTTTTTCGTTATGCGTTTCCATAAGTTATCTCGCACACGCGCTGAGACTTTTCCGACGAACACTCCCGCGTTAATCTCCAACAGCCATTTTGTCAGATCGCCACGTAGTGACGGTGGGCAGTCGGTGAGCGTCACAACAATCATTCGTCCTCCAATATCTGCCCGTAACCTCGACCGGGCAATTCGGGCACTCGCTCCTCATCGTCGTATTCTCTGCCGTAGGACACGGCGTTTTTGACATAACCCGCCTTTTCATCCCACAGGTGAACGGTATCGGCGAAGAACTCGTTGATCGGCGCATCGTCGCTATCCGATAACAGCAGTCGGCGAATATCTCGGGCGGCGCGTTCCATAATGCGACCGTCCGCTATCGCGTCACGGACGGCGCGGCGCGTCACCGCGCCGATGTCGTCGGGTTTGCTTTCCGCAACTTTGAATGCAATGGGTATCGTGATGTCAGCCTTGTACAGGTCGGCAATGTCGTATACAAATGACCGTTCATGCCCGACGTGTACGAATCCAAGCCCTGGAGCCGCGCCGAGCGCGACTATTACGCTGTGCGCAACCCCGTACAGGCAGGCATGCGCCGCGGATAACGCCATATTCACCGCGTCGCTCGCCGAAAAATCATCGGGCGAATACTCTCTGCCGTTCCACGGTACACCCGTCTGCTTTGACGCAGTGCGGTAGATTGACCGCACGCGTGCGCCCTCCCGCCCGCGAAGCTGCTGCATCGTCATCTGCGACACATCCTCGTTCTGAAAGCGCATTTGATACATCTCGCGGGCAACCGCGAGACGCGATCTGTTGTTTGATGCGAGCTGCGCCTGCGCGATGAGCAGCCGTGCAGAATGCGTGAGCGGTTTGCCGTGCGCGTAATACCGCACGCCCCGCTCCCCGACCCATATAACGCTCGCGCCTGTATCTCCAAGGAGTTCCATCGCGCGGTGAGACATGTTCGTACCCGGACCGAGCATCAGGACGGCAATTGCCGCGGCGGGAACGTGTACGGTTCCGCGCTCGTCCGTCACGGTTACCGCGCTGTCCTGTCGGTTTATCATGCAATGCTCTACGTACAGAAACGACAGTCGGTCGCGAATCTGCGGCAGTTCCGTCAGTTCTGGGCGTTCGGCTCCATGTATATTTTCGCTCATAACGCGCGCTCTATCGTGATCAGCCCGCACCCGTACGCTTTTGCGCGACCGATACCGTTAACGAGCGCGGATTTGAATGCGTCGGCGTCGGTAACACGCAGCAGACCCTCAAAAACCGCCGTGCCGATCGTCACGGTGCCGCCTCCGCGCCTGAACTGACGCTGTTCACTCGACATAACGTCGAATTTGTCGGGATCGAGCGCGAATCCGTGCTTCTCCGCGCGGTCGAGCAACCACTTGCGTTGCTGTTCAACGGTGACGTGTGCATAAACGCGACCGCGCGAGCCGTCGGACGACCGTTCGCTGTGCGTGGGATTGGCGCAGAGACGAAACCGCCATGTCTGCCCAACAGCTATGCGCGACAGCAGAACCCCGTAATCCTTCGTCCCCCACTGCTGCTCCGACGTCGGCCACCCAAACTGCTCAACAACGTGTGTAAAATCCGGTTTTGCGCTACTAAGCAGCAGTATATACGTGTGATTGCCGATTGTGTCTATGCGCCAGAGCGTTCTCCCCGACTCCTGCGTCGCGGGAAAGCTGCCCGCGATTGCGGCGTGAAGTATCTGCGGCGACGACAGCGCGCGCACGGTGTCGCGCCTGTTAATGTTGATTTCAACGCGGGACAGGTATGTCATATGCCGTCCTCCGTCTCAAACGCCGCGAGCGCGTTGAACGGATCATGTTCCGTCTCCGCACGTCCCGCGATGTTGATGCTGCCGCGCACGGTGCCGCGGTACGCATATTGCCGATACTGCTGGTTGAACGACAGCGGATTGTCAGGCAATGCGAACACCGCGCCGTCGCCGTAATCGTCGCGCACAAATTCGAGTGACCGTCGCGTGTCACGCCGCCGCTGATACCATGGCGATGCCTGCCATGGCTCGTTCCGCAGCGCGGTTGACAAGTCGCTGTCTCGGATACCGGGCGACAGTCTGCCGGTCGGCGGACACGAGCGTCTGCCGAGAAACAGCGGAAATACAGGAGAGCGCACAGCCGCGTCAATCGCGCTCAGCAGTTTCTCGTCGCCCTCAAGTCCGACGAGAAACACAGCGTCCTCAAGGTAATATCTGTCCGATGTGAACGCTTGCCCCGACTCCGTGTGCGCGGTGTGAAAGTCGTGCAGGAGACTGCCGCGCTGATCGATACGCACACCGAACGCAAGTTCGCGCAGGTCGTCGATACTGTCCGTGCGCCGTCTGCCGAGTGCCGCCGCAACAAGCCCGATAACGCCGCTTTTCGTCGGTTCCCGCTCCGTAGTCCTGCGGTTAAACCGACTGTACGCACCCCAAGACTGCAACGGCGCGGCAAGTCTCAGAAGCAGCGTACTCATACGGCAAGCGTCCTCACGTCATCGGCGAGCGCGGCGTAAAGCCCGACGAGATTCACCCGCTCGCCCGCGCCGTCGAGTCCGTTTCCGACAACGTATGTTTTCGCGGGCTTGTACGCAACGTCGGCGTACTCCTCGTCTACGTAATTCGATAGGGCCTCAACTGATTT
>JAISJJ010000138.1 GCA_031261585.1 Oscillospiraceae bacterium | reverse complement strand
AGTAAACTTTCGACCGCCCAACCAAGCGGTGCGGTACGGATTGTTCTCGCAAAAATGTAGCCACGATGTTTCGGTTCAGACCGAAAATCTTAACTAAATCACCGATGCAATAGAGCCATTGTCTGTCGGGGTTTTTTGCGATGTTCTCAATCTGCTTCATGTTCATCGGTGGTTTCCTCGTCGGGATCGCTCGGTGAGAGCAGTTCGTCAATTGTGCAATTCAGCACATCGGCGATTTTGCGGAGGCTGTCTGATCGCGGCATGGTCTTGCCCGTTTCCCAATAGCTCACCGAGGATTGGTCAACGCCGAGCTTGGCGGCAAGCTCATTCTGTTGCAAGTTGGCACGCAAACGCATAGCTTTAATGGAGTTCATTCATTACCTGCCTTTCTGTTTGGGTTATGCTCATATTATATATGATATTTATTCATTTGTCAATAGATAATTTGCAATTTTCTCATATTTCTAAAAATTTTCTTGACATAGATGAATGATACTCATATAATTACAGAACAGGAGGTGCTATAATGTCTTATCCGGAACGCATACGAGAATTGAGAAAGCAGCACAAGATGACACAGAAAGAACTGGCGAATATTCTCAAAATTGACCAGACCGCAGTACACTACTGGGAAAAGGGAACAACAAGCCCAGATGTAACAAACCAAAAAGCTCTCGCGAAAATATTCGGGGTGTCAATTGATTACTTGCTTGGAGCGACGGACAACCCGCTATCCGCAGGTGCGGAAACAGAGCCATACTCTGACGACGCTGTCAAGTTCGCCCTATACGGACAACTAAACCCTGTGACTGACGCACAATTCGAGGAAGTAAAACGGCTGGTTCAACTTCAAAAGGAGCGAAATGAACACAAATGAACTGCTCGCGTTCGCTGACGAGCAAGGATATTCAGTAATCTACGATGACTTCCCGGAGTGCGGATCGCTGTCAACTGACGCAGACGGATATGCGGTCGGGATTGACAAACACTTGAATAGCCGAGATGAGAGAACAAGGCTTGCGCACGAACTCGGTCATTGTGAGACGGGCAGTTTTTACTCGCGCTACATAAAGGTACAATGCCGCAAACAACTCGAAAACAAGGCTGACCGTTGGGCGTTTGAACGGCTTGTGCCGGCAGAGGACATTCAATCGGCACTCAACAATGGCATTTTCGAATCGTGGGATTTGGCAGAACATTTTGGAGTGACAGACGAGTTCATGATAAAGGCGTTGCAGCATTACACAGGGCAAAAAGGCATAGTATTCAGCACTTACAAAGAAGATTACTTTTAGGAGGAAACCCGCAATGTCGAAACAAAGACAAAACTCATCGTTTAACCCATCCGAACGTATTTCTGAGCGTCTTGTACTGAACTACGATATAGAGCGAGTGTTTTCAGCGACAATTCAAGCGGTCGGGGAAACAAAAGGCTTCGCGCTTTCAGACAGCAACGAGGTTCTACATCGCATAATAGTGAAAACAAAAGCCTCGCTGTTTAGTTGGGGCGAGAAGATGACCGTTCAGTTAAGCAAAACAGAAGAAGGAACGGAGCTATCCATATCATCTGAACTAAAAACTTCGATAGGATCGCAGGGGATTGGAACCCAAGAAACTATTGGGAAAAAGAACAAAAAGAACATTGACAAACTTCTCGATGCAATAAGTCGATATGTCTGATGTGCCAAAGCAAAGAAAGTACCGTTACGAGCGTGTGACGTTCTACTTTGAGGGCAAACGGTACGAATCAAAGGGAAAGACAGCAAAAGAGGCTCACGCAAAAGCCGCGAAGAAAAAACTTGACCTTGAACAAGGAAAGGCGACTTCGGGCGGCAATATGTCGATGGAGAACTGGGCGTGGCAATGGCTCGAAACATTCAAGGCTAACGCGATAGGAGAGGGTCATTACAGAAATTACTCTTCGCTGATAAGATCGATAATAGTGCCAGCGATAGGAAACAAAAGGTTGAACGCGGTTACTGCGGTAGAGCTTCAGCGGCTCGTGAACTCAAAAACAGGATACAGCAAATCACATCTGATGAAGCTAAGACAGGCGTTAAAGTCAATGTTTCACAAGGCATACCGACTGCGAATGATAACATACGATCCTGCGGAGGACATAGATTTACCGAAAGCGGAGGACGGGACTCATCGCAGCATCACACAAAAAGAACGTGCAGATATACTGGCGTTATCAGAGACGCATCGAGCAGGGCTTTGGGTGATGACGCTGTTATACTGCGGTTTGCGCCCAAGCGAAACTCGCGCACTCGATTGGGATCACATAGATTTCGAGCGCAAGGTAATACACATCGGGTATGCGATGAAAGCGGCTACAAAAACAATAGACGAGCCAAAGACAAAAGCGGGAGTTCGCGATGTCCCAATACCGAGAGTGCTTGTGGAGCGGTTACTTGCAGCAAGAGGTAATAGTGGAGACCCCGTATTTACACAGGTTAAAACAGGACGGAGACACACGATAGCGTCAATGTACGGACTGTGGAACAACTTCAAGCGCGAGCTGGATATTTCGATAGGCGCAAAACTTTACAGAAATCAAATTATAGAAAGCAAGGTTGCTTCTGACCTTGTTGCATATTGTCTAAGGCACACATATGGAACGGACTTGCAAGAAGCGGGTGTGCCGTTGAACGTAGCAAAGTACCTAATGGGGCATTCAGACATTAGCGTTACAGCGAACGTATACACACATACAACCGAGCAAATGCTCGGAACGGTTGCAGCACAAATTGACGAATATCACGGCGAAAATCATTAAGTTTGTGGGCGTTTTGGTGGAAATAGAGCGTTTGGGCGTTGCAAAACCTCGGTTTAGAATAGCCTCTGACTCTGTTTGTGAGGGTTCGAATCCGTCTCCCGCTGCCAAAATATTTTGAGAATCGGACAAGCTCTTGCGCGGCAAGGCTTGTCCGATTTTCGTTTTGCGGGGTTGTGCAAGATTGCGCAAAGCTGCCGTGCAACAGCCGTCGTACAGATTGACGAACTGTTTTTCGGCGTGGTTTGTGCATATTCCCCAAAAATTCTATTTACACATCGCCCTGTGTGTGATATAATGCGAAAAGAAAAACGGCTTCTATTCACGAAAAACACTGACGACACAAAACCACAAGCGTTTATTCACGGGTAGCCGTGTAAAATAATCAAAACTGACAAAAAGGAGCGAACAAAATGGAAGCATTACAGGGAAAAACCGCATTTGTCACAGGGGGAGCGAGCGGGATCGGTCTCGGCATCGCAAAGGCGTGCGCCAAGGAGGGCATGAAGGTCGTAATCGCGGACATGCGCCAAAACGCGATTGACGACGCGCTGGCAATCTTCAAGGAGAACGGTTGGCCTGTTCTCGGACTCGAACTGAACGTCACCGACCGCGAGGCGTACGTCAAAGCCGCCGATGCTGCCGAAGCCACGTTCGGGAAAATCCACCTGCTTGTCAACAACGCGGGTATCGGCTGCGCGGGTGGTCCGCTGTGGAGCGTGACGGGCAAGGAGACGGACATCGCGGTCAGCGTCAACCTGATCGGCGTGCTCAACGGTATTCAGACCATCGTGCCGCGCATTATCGCGCACGGTGAGGGCGGACACATCGTCAGCACCGCGTCGAAAGCCGCGATCATCCCCGTGCCGGGTTGCGGACTGTACAACGTCACAAAGTCGGCGGTACTCGGTGTTATGCTGACGCTTGCGATGGATCTCGAGGGGACGAATGTCGGCGCGAGCGCGTTCTGTCCCGGCGGATACATCACGAATCTCGGGCTGTCCTCAGGCGTCGTCACCGCCGCACTGTCGGGCGACGCACCTCCCCCTCCGCCCCCCGCACCGCCCGCAGGTGGCGGCGCACCCATTGCCATGGACTGGGACGGACTGCTCCGCTCACCCGACGACGCGGGCGCGCGCGTTGTGCGCGGCGTGAAGCGCGGCGATCTGTACATACTGACGCACGCGGAGTTCAAGGAGGGTTATGCGGAACACGCTCAGGCGGTACTCCGCGCGTTCCCCGATGAGATACCGAACCCGCGCTACGGCGAGACGTTCACGAACCTGACCCGCAACGACATTTTCGGCAAACAGACGCAGGTTCCCGCACTGGGAAAATAAGCATTTCAGAACGGAGTGCGATATGGCGAGTGAGCAGAAATTGCTCACTCGTCGGCACTCTGCGGAGATTTACATTGATGGAGGTACCGCAATGAAAAAGTCAATCCAACCGCAGGCTCTGCTGTTCCCGAACCCCGTTCTCGTCGTCTGCACGTACGACGCGGACGGCAAGCCGAACGCCGCGACGCTCGCGTGGGGCGGCATCGCGAGTTCCGCGCCGCCCGCGATCTCGATTGCCGTGCAGAAGCCGCGCCATACCTACGAAGCGTTGACGAGCCGCCGCGCGTTCACGGTGAACCTCGTCCCCGCGAAGTATGCCGCCGAAGCTGACTATTTCGGCTTGGTGAGCGGGCGCGACGCGGACAAATTCGCCGTGACGGGACTGACACCCGTGCGGAGCGAGGTCGTTGACGCGCCGTACATCGCGGAGTTCCCGTACGCGCTCGAATGTGAGGTCATTCACGCGCTCGATTTAGGGCGGCACACGCTGTTCATCGGCGAGGTCAAGGGTACAATCGTCGAGGATGGCGCGACGACACCGTGGGGCGGCGACATCATCTCGTGGAACGCCGCGACGCGCGAGTATTTCACGCAGGGCGCGACGGTCGCGAATGCGTTCGACGCGGGGCGCAGGTTTATCCAGTGACAAACGAAAACACGCCCACAATCACGACCGAGCGGCTGATCCTGCGGAAGTTTACGGCGGACGACGCGGAAGCCCTGTTCGAGATTTTGAGTGATGAGGACGCAAACACCTTTCTGCCGTGGTTTCCGCTGAAAAACCTCGACGAAGCGAGGGCGTTTCTGCAACAGGGGTTCTCGGATTATTATGACGACCGTTCCGCGTATCGGTATGCCGTCTGCCTGAAAACGGACAACAGACCGATCGGGTACGTTTGGCTCGCCGATAACGAGAGCTGTGATTTGGGTTACGGCTTGAAGAGCGCGCATTGGCACAAGGGCATTGCGACGGAGGCATCATGCGCGGTTGTCGAGAGAATCAAAAACGCGGGATACGGCTATATCACCGCAACGCACGATGTGAACAACCCCCGAAGCGGCGAAGTCATGAAAAAGCTCGGTATGGACTACAAATATTCTTACGTCGAGCAGTGGCAGCCGAAAAACATACCCGTGACCTTTCGGCTGTATCAGCGCAATTTCGACGGGGACGCGAAAAGGACGTATTCGGCATATTGGGACAAGTCCGAAAAGCACTTTATTGAGGAGATTACTCAGTTTTGAATGCTACCGACCCGATACGCCGCCGCTATCGCAACCCGAACGTCACACTCGCGGAGATAAAAGCGGCGAATGAGCAGAAATTACAGGCACAACAGGCTTGCACCTCGTAACATCGGACGAAAATAACCTCCCGACCTTTCGGACAGCAAAAATAGCTGTCCAAAAGGCGGGAGGTTATCACTTTGACGTTGCGTTTTAGAAACTGTGTTCGGCGCGCGATATCACATCGTTTTGCATCGCGGTGGTCATCTCGACGAAGTATGCGGAGTACCCCGCGATACGCACGACGAGGTTGTGGTGCTTGTCGGGATCCACCTGCGCTTCACGCAATGTGGCGGAATCGACCACGTTGTACTGGCACTCCATGCCGCCCTGCTCGAAAAATGTCTTTGTCATGTCGCGCAGTTTGGCGACACCGTCGTCGCGCGACAACGCGGTCGGGTGCAGGCGCAGATTCACCGCCATGCCGTCCAAAAAGCGCGAGTGGTCAAAGACCGTCGTTGACAGAAACACGGAGGTAGGACCGTTGAGATCCCTACCCTGCACGGGACTCATAGCGTCGGCAATCGGCGTACCCGTCTTGCGCCCGTCGGGTGTCGCCCACGTGAGTTCGCCCTGCGGAACGTGATCCGCCGCGCCGTACATGCCGCCCTTGTACACCGAACAACGCTGGTTCGAGAACTCGGTGCAGAGCTGATAGTACAGGTCGACAATCCACTTCAACTCTATATCGGCATACGGGTCGGCGTTGCCGTAGTGCGGAACCTCCGCAATAACCTGTTGCCGCAGGGGTTCGTAGCCCTCCCAGTTGGCGAGTATCGCGTCCAAAAACTCTTTTCCGCTGATGAGTTTCTTGTCGAACACCATATATTTCAGCGCGGTCAAACTGTCGCCGACCGTTGCAAGCCCTGTCGCGGTGCCACCGTAGGAGTTGTACTTCGCGCCGCCCGCCGATACGTCCATGCCTTTCTCCATGCACCCCGTGGTCGATATGGAGAGGTTCGGGAACGGGAAGAGACGCGCCTGTTCGTACTCGGCGTAGTTGTTCAGCGTGGCAGACCACGTGAGCATCCACCGCGCGAGTTTTTCCACCGCGGCGCGAACCTCCTCGATGGAGTTCATCTCGTACAGATAGCCCGAGCGCACGTGTTCGGGTGCCTGAGCTCCGTTCATCGGGTTGATACCGTTGTTGATCGCCATGGTGATGACGATCGACCAGTAGATGCCGTTGTGCGACATGGCGGTACCGTTCGGTGCGGGGTAGTCGTTGCCCGAACCGACTATCTCCTGACAGCCGATGAGACTGTAATCGCGCGCGTCCTCCAATGAGAAGCCCAGTTCTCTCATGATACCGGGGATGATCACGTCGTCGTTCTGGAACAGCGGCAGACCGCCGACAATTTTGGACGTTTCGAGCGCGCAACTCCATATCTCGTTCGGCGTGTTCTTGTGAACGCGCAGAGACACGGTCGGCTCATGCAGTTTCATGCGCGCAATCGTCTCCAACACCATGTAGGAGACGGGGTTCGTCGCGTCCTCGCCCGTCTCGGGGATAAGCCCGCCTATCGTCGTGTGCTGACCGATATGCCCGATACCCGCCGTCTGAGCCATCTTGCCGAAACCGCCCTCGGAGAACGTGTTGAGTTTGAGGAAGAACGCGTCAACCAGTTCCTGCGCATCGTCGAGCGTGATAATGCCGTCCGCGAGGTCTTTTTTTAAGTATTTCCAAGTGTTCTGGTCGAATCGTCCTATGGACGTCACGCCGGGACCGTTGTCGACCATCAGGAACAGGTGGTACAGCAATATCTGCTGACACGCCTCCCAGAACGTCCGCGCGGGGTTCTCCGCGATCCATTCAAGGCTCGCCGCCATTTTTTCAAGCTCTTTCTTTTGCTCAGGCGTCGCGGCAGTAATAGCCTTTTCCTTGGCGAGTTCCGCATAGCGGCGCGTCAGCGTGATCGCGCCGTCACACGCGATTGTCGCCGCCTTGTAGAACACATATTTGCGCATGTCGTCGCCCATTATGCGACCCTCGCGCGCGTCGAGCCAGTCCTGCGCCTGTTTCCGAATCGCGCCGTATCCCGATTTCAGGATATTTTGGAATCCCGGGGTGAGATGTCCCGGCGGCAACAGCGCACCTGGACGACCGGGGATACCGTAATCGCTCGCCTGCAACTTGATGAAATCGTCCGCGCCGTCGGGCAGCCACGAATCGCCGCCCATGAATCCTCCGCCGCCCGATCGCATCTGCCGCATCATCATCTCGCGCAGCGTTTTCAGTTCCTCAGGCGATATGGCGAGGAGTTGTCGGGAATAGAACGGGTCGTCCACGGGCGCGTGGTGCAATCCGTCCGCCTCGATAGGCCACGTGTTCTCGATATCCGCCATGAGCCACATAGAGCCGCTGCCGCCGCCGAAGTTTTTGTTGCCCAGATTGCCGACAAAGTAGTCGTCGTCCTCAATCCGCAGCGGCATTTGCGAGATGACATAGAGCGATTGCAACGGTTTCTGAATCAGCGGCGTGACACCGTTGTATTTTTCGGCGGCCTCCATCTTCAAACGCGCTTTCTCGGAGTCCGCAATGATGACCCTGTCGCGGACTTTCTCCCGCATATTCCACACGCGGTCTGTGTAAGGCTTGAATTTGTACATAGTGGTGACCTTCCTTTCTGTTAAGAATAATCCCATTTTCTGTTTTTATTTTATCATATCCGAATCCAAATAGCAAGTGCCTTTTCGCGGGGGGTGTGGACATGTCGCATTGAAAATATGTGATACCATAATTGCGGATTCGCGTTGTCGTAGGGGCGGGTCTTGACCCGCCTGTTGTCCGCGTGATGCAGCGGCGGGTCGGTCAAGACCGACCCCTACAACAGGCTCGCGCTCTATACCAATCCGTCAGCGTCATTTGTCCACGCCTTTCGAGGGGGGATAACTACCCCAACTTCTCCAACAGCCACACGATGTTCTCGCCGAGCCGCGTCAGCGTGCGCACGCCATGGCAAGGTTGCTATTCTCCTTTTTGAATGCGATACTTACACCATGTAACGCAACAGCCAAGCATGGTCAAGGCAAGTGAGGCGCAATGGATTCTGGCTATCAGTTGCATTAGAGGCACATTCACAAATATTGACGGAACGGCAAGAATGTACATTAGCACAGTTATTGCATAGCTCAAGAATACACAGTATACGAGCATACGCACAATTCCAATCGGACGAGAGGTACTCAATAAATAGCTACCTGTGATTTTTCCGAGCACTCCGCACTCTGATCGGGCTTTTCGTAGGTATGTCTTGCTTATCTTTTGACATTTTCGCAAGTAAACAGATGCAATTTGCCCAACGAGTATCCGCACAAAGGCATCACCGATGATTGCGAATACCAAATAAATGTATATCACTACTAAACCACCCTATATCCCATTGTGCTACCTCCACCACCGACATGCGACGTAGAATTGTTACCCATTTCGCTAATAATACTGTTGTTTGATCCTGTTAGTGCTTTTCACCTTATAGTATCAATCGTTTGATCCTCTACCCGCTCAAAGCGCGGCACCGCAACGCCGTCTGCCGTCACCGTTTCGTCCCACATCGCGGCGGGGCGCACCCACAGTCCGCGCTCGCCGTACAGCGCGCGGTACACGACGAGTTCTTCGAGCGTTTCGGAGTGGCGCGCCGTGCCGATCAGCTCGTAAAAATTGCCCTTGTAGTGCCTGTAAATCCCGAGTTCGCGCATGTTTCGCACCTCCGATACGGATTTTCTCTATGATATCACAAATCGCAGCCGCGCGCAACGCAAATGTTGTGTTCGCGCGGATTTTGTGGTATCATGATAAAAAAAGTTGCGGAGGAGCGTATGCGCAACCCAACCATGGCGCACAGCACTGAGATTTTCCTCGACCGCGTGTGCGATATCTTGCGCGATAACGCGCCGTCAGTACTGCTGTTCGGCTCGGCGGCGACGGACGATTTTCGGCTCGGGTGGAGCGACATCGACCTCATCTGCGTCACCGAAAATCCAATTATGCCGACGCAAGCCGAGATGCTCGTCAACGTGCGGCAGACGCTCGTGTCGGAGTATAGGGGTAACCCGTATTTTCGGTTGTTCGAGGGAGGTGCGTTCCCTAAATCTGTGATTCTTGGCGGCAACGATACCACGGTGTACTGGGGTACGAGCGGACAGCGCGTCACCGACCGTTTCGCGCTCGACCCTTTCGCGCGCATAGAGATTGCGGAACACGGCAGGACACTGCGCGGCGGCGATATTCGCGGTCTGATCCCGCGTCCCACCGAGCGCGAGATCGCGGACGCGGTGCGCCGTCACTACGACACAATCCGTAAATACGGACGACCCGACGCGTCGGTACACGGCGCGGGGTGGATTCTCGACATCGCGCGGTGCCTGTACACACTGCGAACGCTCGATGTAATCGCGAAAACGTCGGCGGGGGAATGGGCGTTGCGCGAACACCTGTCGCCCGACGACGGCGTATTGCGGCGCGTGGTCGAGATACGCAAAAACCCGTTGAAATTTGTGAAAGACGCGGACACCCTGCAATGGATTGCAACGCTCGGCGCGTTCACGCAGTCGTTCGCGGACGTGTTGGAGATTGAAATGGAGAGATTCAGTTGACTAACCCCGAACTTACCGCAATTCTTCGCGGTTTCACGCGCGAGCCGATAAAAATCGGTCGTTCGGGCGCGGAGGTGTCGCGGTTTACGCGCGGCGGCGAGGTGCTGTACCTCAAATCCTCCTCCGATATCGCGGATTTGCGGCGCGAGTGCGACGTGCTGACGTGGATGCGCGGAAAACTGCCCGTTCCCGACGTGCTGTATTGGGGCGAGCGCGGCAGCACGGCGCACTTGCTCACGACGGCGGCGCACGGCGTAATGTCATGCGGCACGGACGACACGGTGACCGAGCCGATTGGCGCGACGATCCTCGCACTTGCGGACGGGCTAAACACGCTGCAATCCGTGGATATCGCAGACTGCCCGTTCGACGCGACGCTTGACCGCAAGCTTGAACAGGCGTTGTACAACATCGAACACGATTTGGTGGACATGGACGATTTCGAGGACGGCAACGACTTTGACACGCCGCGCGACCTCCACAAATGGCTGTGCGACAATCGCCCGCCCGAGGATTTATGCTTCACGCACGGCGACTACTGCCTGCCGAACGTGTTCATCGACGGTGCGCGCGCCGCAGGGTTCATCGACGTGGGGCGCGCGGGTATCGCCGACCGCTATCAGGACATCGCGCTGTGCGTCCGCTCCATCGGCTACAATCTGCGCCGCAAGGACAGCGCGCCGCACGTCGCGCGGTTGTTCGACGCGCTCGGTATCGAGCCGAATCACGCGAAAATACGGTACTATATTCTGCTCGACGAGTTGTTTTGAGCATTTGAAAAGGGGCAATCATGACACTTCAAACAGGCGATATCCTAATCCGCGATGCCACCGCCGACGACGCGGAGACCATGTGCCGCTGGTGGAACGACGGCGCGGTCATGGCGCACGCGGGGTTCCCGCTCGGTCTCGACACCACCGTTGAAACCGTTGCGGCGCAGTTATCGCACGACACCGAGCAGTCGCGCCGCATGATAATAGAGCTGTCGGGTGAACCGATCGGCGAGACGAATTACAGCATCACGGACGGCGTTGCGGAGATCGGTATCAAAATCTGCGACTTCACGAAACAGGAGCGCGGCATAGGTACCGCGTGCCTGAAACTGCTGATTGACGCGCTGTTCGGCGGGTTTGGCGTGACAAAAATCGTACTCGACACGAATCTCACGAACACCCGCGCGCAGCACGTGTACGAAAAAATCGGCTTTCGCCGACTGCGCGTGAATATTGACGCATGGCGCGACCAACTCGGCGCGCCGCAGTCGTCCGTGGATTACGAACTGACGCGGGAGGAATGGAAATGACGCCGCAAAAATCGCACATCTTATTCGACCTCGACGGCACGATCACCGATCCCGCTGTCGGTATCACGAAGTCGTTCAATTTCGCGCTCGAAGCGTTCGACGTTCACGTCGCGGATTTGAGCGAACTGCACCGCGTTATCGGTCCGCCGCTCCGCGACTCGTTTCGCGATTTTTACGGGTTTGATGACGACACCGCCGAGCGCGCCGTTGCGAAGTACCGCGAGTACTACGCGGACACGGGTATCTACGAAAACACGCTGTACACGGACATCGCCGAGCTGTTGCGCGAACTGCGCGGCGCGGGTCGGACGCTCATCGTCGCAACGTCGAAACCGACGGTGTACACGCGCCGCATACTCGAACATTTCGGTATAGCGGGCTGTTTCGTGTTCGTGTCGGGCGCGGAACTCGACGGTCGCCGCTCCGCGAAGAGCGAGATCATCGGGTACGCGCTCGAAAATGTCGCGTCGCTGACCGCCCAAAACGCGGTCATGATCGGCGACAGGCACTACGACATTGAAGGTGCGAAATCGCACGGCATAGCGAGTATCGGCGTGCTGTACGGCTACGGCACCGAGCGCGAACTCGTCGGCGCGGGCGCGGATTATATCGTCGCGGACGTGAGCGGGCTGAGGGATTTGCTGCTCTAACCCGCCCGCGTCCGCGTTGCCGCTATATTACGAGATACGCGCCGAGCATACGCCGTTTCGCGCTGTCGGGGTCGTTTACGTCGTAGGACAACCAGCCGCTGTCCAGTGCCGCCTTGAAAACCGACTCGCGGGGGAACATCAGATTTGCGATTGCGTGACTGATCTGGTGTTCGTCCTCACGCAGAAAAACAGGCACTTCACTTGTGACGGCTTCACGACAGACAAGATAGAGCGAATCAAGCAGTTCAATCGCGGGCTTCGCCAACCGCTGATATTCGGCTTTCTGTTCCTCCGTCAGTTCGCCCAATTTGTCGCTGAATGTCACCATAAACGTGGGACGATACGCTTCACCATCTTTTCGCAGATAGCCGAATTGAACCAATTCGTCCAAAATGACGAGTGGCGTTTTCTCGGCGGTTTGCCGTGCAATATCAACCAAAGCGCGGCATTGGTTTTCCGAAAGCTGCACGGGTGTTTGCTCTGTGATTTTTTCATATTGAAATTTGTATTGCCCGAATTGATAGTTATAACTGCCGTAGTCATAGGTTTCGCCCGTGCCGTGTAACCCGATAAACGGCGGGCGGTCGATTTTGCAATCCTCCAATCCGAGTAAATCCCACTCACCGCCGCTCGGACGACGCGTATGCCTGTTGCGACTGATGTTTGGAACGTCTTTCTCAGGCGGGTGTCGGCGAATAACATCAAAATAAAAATCGTCAACCCGCCGCATAAGCAACGCCCACTTCATATCTTCGTAGTTTTGATAGCCCTCGTGCCACTTTACGCCGTTTTCTTCATAGCAACGAATACGAAACTCCACAGTCTTTATCGCTAATGAAGACAATTCTGCGGCGATTGACGCCATATGCAGGTAGCAACGCTCCTGCGCTTTTGCGCTGACGATAAAAATCGCCGTTTCGTATTTGTCACCGTTTTTCTTCATCAGTTCAAATTGAACCAATTGAGACAACTCATCTTCCATATACGGCAGGGCGATACCGAGTTCGATGGCTAATTCCTCCGCTGTGGACGGATTGCGGTACGCCGCAAGCAAAACATTTTTTGAGAGCAACCGCGATAAAAAGCACCACGGCGTACCGTCTCGACCGCTCTGACCGTTCATTACAAACCCTACATTTTCGGGGTTATAACTCAATTTCCCAAATTCGCGTGACATACTCATACCCTCTTTCAGTTTTTTGCGGATACGGTGCAGCTTGCTGACGACCGTACCCTTGGGGATATTCAGCGTCATGGCTATCTCGTCCGTTTTGCGGTTTTCGATGTAGTACGCGACGAGAATCTCGCGGTAATCGCGCGCGACAAACGCGAGTTCGCGGCGCAGCAGCCGTAACTCCTCGTCGTGCATCAGCGCGTCGCCGACCGCCGTGTCGGACGCTATGTCAAGCTCCGACAACTCGTCCGCCGTGAACAGCTCGCGGGTTTTGCGCGCGCTCAAAGCCCACTTGCTGTAACGGTTTCGCGCAATCTTCCACACCCACGCGGGAAAACTCTCGGGTACCGCGCCGCGCCGCAACTGCGTCACGATGCTGAGCGTGATATCGCCCGCCAAGTCCTCCGCCGCTGTTACGCCGCCGCATTTGCGCAGGCAGAAGTAGAACACCTTTTCAAGGAACTCGTCCGCATACTCGTGAATAAGCGCGTCCGCCGCCGCAATCGCCATAGCCGAACCTCCCTTACGTCCATATAGTGTCACGGTTCGACGTTTGATTGCGTCGGCGGGTGAAATTTTTATGCGACATGGGTTTGTTCCCGCGCACGTCTTTCGGTTTTGTGTGTAGGGGCGATTATCAATCGCCCGCGTTACACCTAAAAGATGCGCGGGCGATTTATAATCGCCCCTACATGCGCAACCCGCAACCCACGTCCAACCCACGCAAATTGTTAATTGTTAATTGTTCATTGTTAATTGTCAAAACAGCGTCACCTGCCGCGCCGCGCTGTCGTCAAACTTCCGCAAATACGCGAACACCGCGTCGTTGCCGAATATCATACCGCGCTTTTTCGTCTCCGCGTCCACGAGCGCGGTGAGTTCCGCGTCGCGCGGACTGTTGCAGACGTAGGCGTTGCCGAAACGCTCGATGTAGCGTTGCTTCACATCGGGAAAATGGCGATCGAGCGCGCGGTAGAAATACTCGCGGTTGCCGTCGCGCAGGGTCATGCCCGCGCCGAAAAACATGATACCGCGCACATCCGCGCGTGTGCAATAGTCGAGCAATCCCAGCAGATTCTCGCACGTGTCGTTGATGAACGGCAGAATCGGCGAAATCCACACGACCGTCGGTATACCGCGCTCACGCAGGGCGCACAGCGCGTCGAACCGCTCGCTCGTGACGGACACGTTCGGTTCGAGTATGCGGCACAGCTCGTCGTCGTGCGTCGTCAGCGTCATCTGCACGACGCATTTCGTCTGCTGATTTATCGCGTCGAGCAGGTCGATGTCGCGCAGAATCCGCGCGGATTTCGTCTGTATCGACAGCCCGAACCCATACCGCAGAATGACTTCGAGACTCTGCCGCGTCACGCACAGTTCCGTCTCCAAATGCGTGTATGGGTCGCACATCGCGCCCGTGCCGACCATGCACGGCTTGCGTTTGCGCCGCAACTCGCGTTCGAGCATCGCCACCGCGTCGGTTTTGACCTCGATGTCCTCGAAATCGTGGTCAAATTGGTAGCACAGACTGCGGCTGTCGCAGTAGATGCAGCCGTGCGTACAGCCGCGGTACAGATTCATGCCGTTCTGCGCTGAGAGTATGGATTTGTATTGTTTATAGTGCATTTTTGGGCTTAAACCGCTTCAATCTCAGCGCGTTCGTCAGCACCGACACCGAACTCAGGCTCATCGCGGCGGCGGCGAACATCGGATTGAGCAGTAAACTCAGATTTTTCGTGAGGAGGTACAGCAGCCCCGCCGCAATCGGTATGCCGACGGTGTTGTAGCCGAACGCCCAGAACAGATTTTGCTTGATGTTGCGTATCGTGCGGCGGCTCAGTTCAATCGCGGTCGGCACGTCCGTCAGCTCCGAGCGCATGAGCACGATGTCGGCGGACTCCATCGCCACATCGGTGCCTGAACCGATTGCGATACCTACATTTGCCTGCGCGAGTGCGGGCGCGTCGTTGATACCGTCGCCCACCATGGCGACAATGCGACCCTCGCCCTGCAACTTTTTGACCTCATTCGCCTTGTCCTGCGGCAGAACCTCGGCGAGGACGCGGTCGATACCCACGTCCGCCGCAATGCGCTCCGCCGTCTCGCGCGCGTCGCCCGTTATCATCACGACCTCGATGTTCATCGCGCGGAGCGTCGCAATCGCGGCGCGGCTCGACGGTTTCGGTGTGTCCGACACCGTGATTTTGCCGCGATATTCGCCGTCGACGTAGACCTTTACGCCGCGCCCGATTCTGACCTCGTGTCCGCCGATAACGCCCGACACGCCCTCGCCGACAATCGCCTGAAAATCGGTCACATCGAGGTACTCACCGTCGTAAAAGTCGCACACCGCGCGCGCTATCGGGTGTTCCGAGAACCGTTCGAGCGACGCGGCGAGTTGCAGCACGTCGCCCTCGATGTCCGTCACGGTCGGTCTGCCCTCGGTGATTGTGCCTGTCTTGTCGAGGATTATCGTGTCGATCTTGTGCGCCGTTTCGAGTGCCGCGCCGCCTTTGATGAGAATACCGTTCTCCGCGCCCTTGCCCGTGCCGACCATGATCGCTGTCGGCGTGGCAAGTCCGAGCGCGCAAGGGCGGGCGATAACAAGCACGGCGATGAAAATCGTCAGCGCGAACTCCAACCCGTACCCCGCAATAAACCACGCGACACCCGCGAGCAGCGCAATTGCGCACACAATCGGCACGAAATATCCCGACACTATATCCGCGAGCTGCGCAATCGGTGCTTTTGAGCCCTGCGCGTCCTCGACGAGTTTGATGATCTGCGCGAGCGCGGTGTCGGCACCGATTTTGTCCGCGCGGAACGTGATCGCGCCGTTCGTGTTCAGCGACGCGGCGTATACGCTGTCGCCCGTGGTCTTGTCCACGGGCATACTCTCACCCGTAAGCATCGACTCGTCAACCGCGCTGTGTCCGTCCGTCACGGTGCCGTCCACGGGGATTTTCGCGCCGGGGCGCACGGCGATGATATCGCCGATCTGTACGTCGTCAATCGGTATCTCCGTCTCAACGCCGTCACGCACGACGAACGCGGTTTTAGGCGCGAGACCCATGAGTTTTTTGATAGCGTCGCTCGTGCGCCCCTTTGACATGGCTTCGAGCGATTTCCCGAGCAGAATCAGCGTGATTATCACGCCCGCCGACTCGAAATACAGCGTCGGCATGACCATCTCGCCGTGTCCCGCGTGCATGGGCGGCACGAAGCTGAACATGCTGTAAACACTGTAAATTATCGCCGCCGCCGTGCCGATTGCGATCAGCGAATCCATGTTCGGACTGCGCATCCACAGCGCGCGGAACCCGACGTAGTAGAATCGGTACCCCACAGCGACGCACGGTATCACCAGACCGAGTTGCAGCCACGCGTGCGCCATCGGTGAGATGTTCGGGAACGGCAGCGACGCGGAGATCATCGGTGCCATCGCGAGATACAGCAGCGGTATGGCGAATACCGCCGAGATTATGAGCTTTATGCGCAGTATGCGCAGTTCGCGCGCCTTGCGTTCGCGGTCGGCGTCGCGGTCCTCGCGTTTCGGCACCGCCGCGCCGTACCCGATTTTCTCGACCGCCGCGATGATGTCCGCGAGTTCGAGCGCGTCCGCGTCAAACGTCACCGACGCGCGCTCCGTCGCGAGGTTGACGCTCGCCGAGTCAACGCCGTCGAGTTTATTGATAGTGCGTTCGACGCGCGCGGAGCAAGCCGCGCAGGTCATGCCGCTGATGGATAGGACTTGGGTCATGTCGGCACCTCGCTGTTGTGATGTGTAAGTCAAGTCTAACACAAATCGCGGGGATTTGCAAGAAGTTTTGATGTGTGATTGCCTGAAATGTTCCTCCGCAGATTTTAGCTTGTATTTCGCGAAAAGATGTGATACAGTATATAAAAAATTCACGTATTGCCACCATAAGGAGACGAACCGACATGCGAAATTTCGACATAACCGACCCGTTGATCCGAAAACTCGGGCGCGCGAGCGAGAACGGCGAACTGCACCACAGCGCGAGCGGCGTACGCGTGAACGCAAAGTGCGCCGAACTGCGTCTTGACGTGTCCGCGGAGTACACAACGAACGAACCGTGGCTTGCCGTGCTGCTCAACGGCACGGTGATTGCGCGTTTCGCGTTGCCGCAGGGACGGAGCGAGATTCCGCTGTTTCGCGGCATGAACGCGGAGGCTGCGAAAGAGGTCACGGTCGTCCGCGAGACACAGGCGATGTTCGGCGACTGCATCGTCACGGTCAACGGTTTCTCGACGGAGGACGGCGGCGAACTCCTGCCCGTCCGTGAGCGCGCGCTGAAAATCGAGGTGATCGGCGACAGTATCACGTCGGCTGAGGGCGCGATAGGCTCGTTCATGGAGCAGGACTGGATTGCGGCGTTCTTCTCCGCCGTGAATGCGTACCCGTGGAAGCTCGGCGAGAAACTCGGCGCGGACGTGCGCGTCATCTCGCAGAGCGGTTTCGGTGTGACGTGTTCGTGGGACGGCGGCAAGTTCGGCGCGCTGCCGAATTTCTACGGGCAATCGGTGCTGTTCCGCGACGAGCCGCACGATTTCGCGTCGTGGCAACCCGACGCGGTGGTCGTGAACCTCGGCACGAACGACTCGGGCGGCGGTGCCGATCCCGACGAGCTTCAAGCCGCCGCGCTCGCGTTCCTGCGTCAACTGAGGGCGCACAACCCTGCCGCGCACATCGTCTGGGCGGTCGGAATGCTCGGCAAACCGTTTGTACCGCAGCTTGAAGCGGCGGTTGCGGAATTTGCGGACAACTGCTCGTTCCTGATACTGCCCGAACAGTCGTTTGAGACGATGGGCGCGCGCGGACACCCCGGTGCGCGGAACCACGAGCAGGCGGCAGACGTTCTCGCGGCTCATCTGCGCGCCATTATCCCGAAACTCGACCAGAGCATTATCGCACACTCGATTGCGGTTCAAGGCAATACGCAACGGCTGTTCCGCGCGCTGAAACGCGCCGAAAACGACGAAAAACTCACCGTCGTCGCCTTGGGCGACAGTATCACGGCGGGTTCCCTCGCGACGAACAATCGCGGCTACGTCGCGACGCTTGAAGCGACGCTGAAAACGCGCTATCCGAACGCCGCCGTCACCGTGATAAACGCGGGTTACGGCGCGACAGACTCGAAATACGGCGCGTTTCGGGCTTTACGCGACGTTTTGGTACACAACCCCGACATCGTGACCGTCGAGTTCATCAACGACACGGACGACGCGCTGTATCTCGAAACCTACGAGAGCCTTGTGCGCACATTGCTGAACGCGCCGAGCGCGCCCGCCGTCGTGTTGCTTGAGATGGCGTTTTACGACGATCTGCGCTACCCCGACGCGTCGCATGACCCGATTGCGCGCCACTACGAGTTGCCGACCGTGAGTGTCGCGTCGGCGTTCCGCGATTCAAACATCGACCGCGCAACGCTTTCGCCTGACGGACTGCACCCGAACGACCTCGGTCATCGCTACATCGCGGCGTTCACGGAACGGCTGTTCAGTCTCGCAACCGACTGCGGCGACTACGCACTCCCCTCGCCCATCACCGCGAACCGCTACGAGAACGGTCACATTGAGCCGTACCGTTGGCGCGGTGAGAAGCGCGGCGACACGACAGCGTTCACGATTCGCGGCGCGGTGCCGACTATCGCGTACATGATGTTCACGGTCGGCGGCGCAGACGCTGAGATCACGGTTGACGGCGAGACGAGCGTCGTGAGCGCAAAATTCCCGGGCGGTTGGGGCGATTTCGTCGCGCTGAGGACGCTCACCGATGCGGGCGGCGAACATAACGTCACGGTGACGCTGACGGACGACGGTGCGTTCGAGATTTTGGAGATCATGGGCGCGTGAAGCGCGGATAACGCGCCGTCTTATGAAAGATTAATCTGAGATTTCGCGATTCGACACATATTCATATAATATTCATATTGAGTTCCGTCGCCGCGTATGCTATAATCATGGTAAATTCACCTGTCGGAGGATCAACGCATAATGAGCCCAATGATAATCGCGCTGATAATTTTTCTCGCAACCTACGCCCTGATGCTTGCGCTGCCGAAGTTTCGGCATGTTGTCGCCATTGCGGCGGCGGCGGTGTTCGTCATCGCGGGCTTTTTGCCGTTCAACAAGGTCTGGGGAGCTATCGACTGGAACGTCATACTGATGCTCGCGGGGACGATGTGCATCGTGTCGCTGTTCATCGCGTCGAACATGCCGCAGCGGCTCGCCGACATCATACTGTCAAAGACGCGCGACGTGCGTGTGGCAATCGTCGCACTCGCGCTGTTCGCGGGCGTGATATCCGCGTTCGTGGACAACGTGGCTACGCTGCTGATCGTTGCGCCCGTGGGGCTTGCGGTGTCGAAACGGCTCGGCATCTCGCCCGTTCCCGTGCTGATATCCATGTCCGTCTCGTCGAACTTACAGGGCGCGGCGACGCTCGTGGGCGACACGACGAGTATCCTGCTCGGCGGTTACGCGAAGATGAACTTCCTCGACTTCTTCGTCTACCACGGCAGAGCGGGTATATTCTTCGCGGTAGAACTCGGCGCGCTCGCAACAGTGCCTGTGCTGTTCTGGATTTTCCGCAAAAACAAGCAGACGGTGCCGAAAACGGACATCATCGAGGTGCATGACCATGTGCCGTCGGTGCTGCTCGTCCTGCTCGTCATTCTGCTGATATGCGCGTCGTTCATTCCCGGCGAAAAACCCGCGATTACGAACGGGTTGATCTGTTGCGCACTCGGATTGTTCGGCATCGTCCGCGAGGTGATACGCAAACGCGGGTTGTCCCACGCCGCAAAGGTCTTTGCGGACATCGACCTCGTGACGCTCACACTGCTGATCGGTCTGTTCGTCGTGATCGCGGGCGTGAGCGAGGTGGGTTTGGTCGACGAGATCGGCAAGATTTTCATCAGAGCGGCGGGCGACAACGTGTTCGTGATCTTCGTCCTGCTCGTCGCGGCAAGCGTTGTGCTGTCGGCGTTTATCGACAATATACCGTACATAGCGACGATGCTGCCCGTCGTCACGTCCATCTCCGCGACGCTCACAACCGCGAACCCGTCGCTGAGCAACGTGGTGCCGACGGTGCTGTTTTTCGGACTGCTGACGGGCGCGACGCTCGGCGGCAACATAACCCCGATAGGCGCGTCGGCGAACATCACGGCTATCGGTATCCTGCGACGCGAGGGCTACGAGGTCAAAACGGGTGCGTTCATGAAGATCGGCGTACCGTTCACGCTCGTCGCCGTCGTCGTGGGCTGTGTGTACATATGGCTCGTATTCGGACACTGACGGCAATTGACAGTTAACAATGAACAATTAACAGTTACGCGGGTTGGACGAGAGTTGCGGGGTGCGTGTGTAGGGGCGATTACCAATCGCCCGCCGTTGTTCGCACCGCAACAGGGCGACCACATAGGGTCGCCCCTACGCAAACCGCGATACGTGCGCGGGAACCAAGACCCAGACATTCTCCGCAGGGCGGTAGCGAAACGAGCCGCAGGGTCAATTGATGTGACGTGACGCATTTTTCACGCCGAGAGGCGTTGTAATTCTGTTGGTTTTGGAAATACTAACGCATAAATCCGCTGATTCTGCCGTCCTCGGTTAAAGGAAGTTGCGGTTTCTGCCCACCATCGCCGCCGCTGCCGTTCTCGCGTCTCACGGAAGCGAGAAGGGCGCGGCGCGTTCCCTCCAACGAGCTTTGGTTACTTTCTCTCGACAGAAAGTAACGCCGCGCGGCGAGCGCGGACAGAGTTGCGAAAAGATTAAAGTTGCCCGCGACGCAAGTCGCGCGCAATGAATCAGTAATCAAGGACACGATAAAATACAGTCAGGTGATTTTATGAAAACAATCTACATCGCGGGCGGGTGCTTCTGGGGTGTGCAGAAATACCTCGACTCGCTGTACGGCGTGACCGAGACCGAGGTCGGCTACGCGAACGGCGACCTCGCGACCGTCGGCGGCGCGCCCGTGTACGATCAGGTCAAGCGCGGCGACACGCAGTTCGCCGAGACCGTGCGCGTGCGATACGACGAGCGCGATTTGCCGCTGTCGTTTCTGCTCGAAGCTTTCTACGACGTGATCGACGTGACGAGCGTCAACCGTCAGGGTGCGGACGTCGGCACGCAGTACCGCACGGGCATCTACTATTCCGACGCGGCGGACAAGTCCGCGATTGAGCAGTCTCTCGCGAATCTCGCGCGGCGCATGGCGCACGAGCGTCCGAATCAAGCCGTCGCGGTGGAGTGCCGCGCGCTCGACAGTTTTTTCACCGCCGAGGAGTACCATCAGAAGTATCTCGACAAAAATCCGAGCGGCTACTGCCACATCAGCCCCGCGAGTTTCGCGAAAGCCGCAGCGCGCCGTGCCGTTCCGTTGCCGACACCGTCCGTCGGACGCAATGCCGACAATGAGCGCGTCGACCACGCGCGGTACAGCGCGCCCACCGACGACGACCTGAAAAATCGTCTCACCCCCGAGCAATACGCGGTCACGCAGACGAACGCGACGGAAGCTCCGTTCGGCAACGCGTACTGGGACGAGCGTCGTCGCGGCATATACGTGGACATAACGACGGGCGAACCGCTGTTCGCGAGTTCCGACAAGTTCGATTCGGGTTGCGGCTGGCCGAGTTTTTCGCGTCCGATCGACACCGCCGTCCTCCGCGCGCGACTCGACGAGACGGGTACCCGTCAGCGCACAGAGATTCGCAGCCGCGTAGGCGACGCGCACCTCGGTCACGTGTTCGACGACGGCCCCGCGACGCTTGGCGGTCTGCGGTACTGCATCAACAGCGCGGCACTGCGGTTCGTGCCTATTGAGGACATGGAGCGCGAGGGCTACGGCGCGTTGGTCGATCTCGCGGGGTGACGTAAATCGCACAATAAACAAGGACAGCGGAAACGCTGTCCTTGTCTGTTTCTGTCATTCAGAGCGAAGCGAAGAATCTCATGCGCTCGACTTGCCCATACCTGTCATTCTGAGCAAAGCGAAGAATCCCCTTGATATTGATTCGCCTTTATCGTTATCGTAGGGGGCGGGGTCTACCCGCCCTTTGCAGAATCTCACGCGCGACTTGCGTCGCGGGCTATGCTCTGCGTTTCGATAGCTTGTCCGCGCTCGCCGCGCGGCGTTACTTTCCGTCGGAGGAAAGTAACCAAAGTCTGTTAGACGCACCGCGCCCTTCTCGCTACCGTGAGACGCGAGAACGGCAGCGGCGGCGAGGTCAATTAACAATGTACAATTAACAATGAACAATTACGTGGGATTTGCTTGAACGTTGATTGAGCTTGTTCCCGTTTCCCGTAACCCTCGTCCAAGCCTACGTAAATTGTTAATTGTACATTGTCAATTGTTAATTGCCCAGTCACGTCACATTAAAAGACACTGCGGCTCGTTTCGCTGCCGCACATATGCGAGGTTTTGGGTCTTGGTTCTCGCGCACGTGGTTTGGTTTGTGTAGGGGCGACCCTGTGTGGTCGCCCTGTGTGTTGCGCACGAGCGTTCTACTCATAATTCGCGTTGCTAATCGCGCCCCCTACAAACTCTCGCCGTTTTTCCGTCCCTCGGCTATTGCTCGCGCCGCCGCGTATGCCGCGGGGCGTTTGTAGTCGTGGTTCCAGCGGTTGAAGCCCAGTCGGTCGAAGATTACCGCGCCTGTGTGCTGGCAGAAGCGGTCGAGTTGCTCCACCGCCGTGATGATGCCGTTGCCCGAGCCGCCCGCGTTGACCGCGATCAGCGTCTGTTTGCCCGACAGCGCACCCGTGCCGTCGAACGAGAACTCGCAGCGGCGCAGACGGTCGATGAAGCCTTTCAGCGATTCCGAAATCTCAGCCCAGTAGATGGGCGTGATGAGCGCGAGTGCGTCGGCGGCTTTGATTTTTGCCTGCGCCTCGTCGAATCCGTCGCCGCCGAACACGCATTTGTGCGTCGCGCGGCACTCGCCCCAACCGCCGTTGCAGACGTGACAGCGTTCGAGTTTTTCAACGCGCAGAATCTCGACCTCGGCACCGCCGTCACGCGCGCCGCGCGCCACCTCGTCGATGATTGCGGCGGTCAGACCGTCGTTTTTCGGGTTGCCCGATACGATTAAGAATTTCATGGATCTGCTCCTAAATTAAATTTGTGATGTCAGGCTATTTCGGCGCGGCGAACGGGAAACCGAAGCTCGGCGGGGGAGGCAGGACGCGCTCCAACCCGCGCCGCAGATACGTGTTCCAGAACGTCCACTCGTGCGAACCGGGACCCTCCTCGTATGTATGCGGGAACGCGGTTTCGGTCAGATATTTCGCGAACGCGCGGTTCGGCTCGATGAGGAAATCCGTGTCGCCGCAGGCGAAATAGAGGTCGAGCGGCTCGTGCGGCTCGGACAATACGCGGTCGGCGAGGATGTTCAGATTTTTATCCGACGACGGCAGTTTCGCGAGGTCTCCGAACACGGTCTCGTAGAACGCGCGGTTCGTACCCATGGCGTTCGGCTCGTCGCTCGCGGTCAGCGCGTCGGTACCCGTGATGATCGCGGAGCTGAGCGCGACGATGTGTCCGAACGTCTTGTGATACTTCAACCCGTTGTACAGCGCGCCGTAACCGCCCATGGACAGACCGCCGATCAGCGTGTCGTCGCGCTTGTCGGACAGCGGCAGGATTTTCCGCGTGAACGCGACAAGTTCGTCGCCCACGTACTTGCTGAACTGCGACGTACTCGACGCGCCGTCGACGTAGAACGAGTTCTCACCCGACGGCAGGACGATCGCGAGGTTGTACTGCTCCGAGAGGTCGGTCAACTGGGCGTTCAGTATCCAGTCGGTGCTTGTGCCGATGAATCCGTGCAGGAGATACAGCGTTTTGAACGGTGTCGGTCGCGGTGGCATACCGGGGAAACCGTCGGCGGGGAGGATTACGTTGAACGACGTGTTGCGCATCAGGCTCGAGGACAGGAATTGAATTTGCAGCCATGCCATGGTGGATCACCCTTTCTGTTTTGTTTGAGTGTATTCTATCACGGCAACGCGGGAATTGCAATAGGGTATGACATCGGGGAGTGGACACAGCACGCTGACGAATCGGCATTATGCGCGAATCTCTTGTAGGGGTCGGTCTTGACCGACCCGCCGCTGCGTCAAGTGGGCAAAGGGCGGGTCAAGACCCGCCCCTACGACGACGCAATTCGATATTTGTTATCCAAAGCGTTTTCAACGCAAAATGTCCAGCCCATATGTCGCGCCGCGCCCCGTTCTACCGTATAAATATCGCGCCTATCACGCCCGCTATGAGCGTCAGGAGTATCGGGTTGACCTTGAAGCGTATATTCGCCACCGCTACCGCCACGAAGATGCCGAGCGGGATAAACGCAATCGTGCCGAGCGGGTCGGCGATTATATCCGCGAAACCCGCGCTCTCCACGACTACCGCTATGCCGATGTTGACGGCGGCGGCGGCGATGAACCCGACCGCGGCGGGTTTTACGCCCGCGAGTACGCCCGTCATAACGCTGTTGTGCCTGTACTTTTCTATGAATTTCAGCACGAGCGACACGACAATCAGCGACGGCAGACACACGGCGACGGTCGCCGTGAGCGCACCGAGTACGCCGCCCCAAAATCCGTGATTCTGCGCGTTGGCGAGGTAGCCGACGTAGGTGGCGGCGTTGATGGCGATGGGACCGGGTACGACCATGTCGAGCGCGTTGAGATCGGCGAACTGTTGGAGCGTGATACCGAGTTTTGCGGACTCTGTCAGTATCATCGACAGCATGGCATAACCGCCGCCGAACCCGAAAAGTCCGATTTTGAAGAACGTGTACAGCAAAATGAGACAGTCGAGAAGCATCACGACTGCCCTCCGTCGGTTTTGTCCGCGCGTTTTTTGACACGCTGAAAAACATAGCCCGCAATCGCGGCGGCGACGATGACGAGCGGCGCGCTGATGTTAAGAAACAGCACGAGCGACATCGCGACGAGCATCACAATGACCGCGAACGCCGTTTTGAGGTTGTGCCTGCCGAGCGAGAACGCCGCGGACAGTATCAGCGCGGACGACGCGGCGCGCACCGCACGCATCGCGCCGACCCACGGACCCGACTCTGGTATCAGGCGTATGGCGAGCGTCGCCGCGAGCATCAGCACGAACGCCGATATCGTCGAGCCGAACGACGCCGCGAGCATACCCGCCGTACCCGCCGCGCTCTTGCCGACGAAGCACGCGCAGTTGAGCGCGATAACGCCGGGCAGGGTCTGCGACAGCGTAGCGTATTCGAGAAAATCGTCCTTGGAGAGCAGTTTGTATCTGTCCACAACGTCTTTTTCAATGACGGGCAGCATCGCCAGCCCGCCCGCGAACGTGAACGTCCCCGCCTTGAAAAATATCACAAACAGGTGCCACAGGGTCGAAAATTTGGCTTCTTTCATGTCTGCGCGGTCAGATGCTCTGCCCGAGTTCACGCGCACTGCCAAGTTCCGCGCGCCCGTCGAGCATCTCAGGCGCGTGGAGCGACTGCGCGGTGACGATACCCGAGTCCTCCCAATTCTGGTGCCGACAGATGCGCTTGTACGTCGCAATCGACGGGTCGCACGAGTCGGGCGCGCCGTTGCCGCACGTCAGAATCAGCGCGGCGCGTTTGACCGTGAGCGGATTCACGCGCAGTGACGAGTAGAAGCGGTCAATCGCCGTTTTGAGCTGCGCCGTCACGTTCCAGTAGTACACGGGCGACGCGAGCAACAGCGCGTCCGCATTCCGCAACGCGTCGAGTATCTGCGGCATATCGTCCTCGTGGACGCACACGCCCGACCGGTGACACGAGCCGCAACCGAGACACGGCGCGATCTGCAAATCCGCGACGCGAAACTCCGTGACGGTTTTGCCCGCGTCACGCGCGCCTGTGATGAACGCCTGTACGAGCCGCTCCGTGCTGCCGTTTTTGCGCGGCGACCCGCTCAGGACAACGATGTTTGATGACATTTGGGGTTCCTCCTAAATTTTTGTATACCGCTCAATCCCGTGGTTCAGCAGCTTCATAATCGTCAGTTCGTCGATTGCGTCGGTGAGGGCGTTGTGCAGTTCGCAGTACGCGCGGTCGTCGGTCAACATTCGGTAAATGTTCTCCACGCCGTACCCGCGTTTCAGCCTGCCCGTGCCGTAGCACTCGGCGCGTTTCGGAATTTTCGGGTTGTGCTGTCTGTACGCCGCGAGCTTCATTATATCATACCACGCGAGATGCGACAACTCGGGCAAATGCCGATAGTCGAACGCGGCGTTGTACGCGAACATCGCGGTGACGTCGTGGTCGTCGAGGAACGCCCGCAATTCCGCAATCGCCCTGTCGCGCGGTGCTTCAAGATTGGGCGAGATGCCGCTCAAATACAGCGCGTGCGAGTACATGCCGCCGTGATTCTTGTATGGTGTCAGTATGTAATACTGCATGTCAACAGGCTCAAACGTCTCGGAATCCGAGACGACGAGACCGATGGACATCACAGCGTCGCCCCACGTCGTCTCCGTGTCAATCACGGCGAATTTACTCATCGTCCGCTCACCTCCGATTAGCCCAGTGCGACATCGAGTACCATCATCAGCGTGAAGCCGACGGCGACACCGACGATGCCGATATTAGAGTGTTCTCCCGTCTGTAACTCGGGGATCAGTTCCTCCACGACGACGTAGATCATCGCGCCCGCCGCGAACGCGAGCAGGTACGGCAGAACGGGTACCAGCACGCTCGTCAGCAGTATCGTGACGACCGCCGCAATCGGCTCAACCGCGCCCGAGAGCGTGCCGTACAGGAACGCTTTTTTCTTTGACACGCCCGCGGTTCGGAGCGGCATTGAGACAATCGCGCCCTCGGGGAAATTCTGAATCGCGATACCGACGGACAGCGCGAGCGCGGACGACAGCCCGATCCCGCTGTTCCCCGCGAGCAATCCCGCGAAAACCACGCCGACAGCCATGCCCTCGGGGATATTGTGCAGCGTCACCGCGAGCAGCAGCATCGTGTTCTTCTTCGCCTTGACGTGCAAGCCCTCCGCCTTGTCCGCGTTCAGGTGCAGGTGCGGGATCACACTGTCGAGCAGCAGCAGGAACCCGATACCGAGCAAGAATCCGACAGACGCGGGCAACCACGCGATCCCGCCGCGCGCTTCCGCCTGTTCGATGGACGGCAACAGCAGCGACCACACGGACGCCGCTATCATCACGCCCGACGCGAAGCCGAGCAGCAGCTTTTGCAGGCGGTTCCCGATCTCGCGGCGCAGGACGAGAACCATCGCGGCTCCGAGCGTCGTCCCCGCGAACGGCAGGAGTATGCCGATTATCGTGTTGGTGTCCATCACGCGTCCTTTCTCAGTTGTGCGCGCTCAGAGCGAACATCGGCGCGCAACCGCAGACGACGTTCGCAACGCCGTGGTTATAATTGCCTTTCATATCTATAACATGAAAATATCCCGTGTACCGCGCGGACAACCCGCTCAGCCAGTACCAGCACGGAACGCCGTTGTACCGCTTCACGCCCTCGTTCTCCTGCGGCAAGGCGAACACGATCTCGCCGTCTGATTGCAGCGCGTTTTGAAGCGACGCGATAACCTCGCACGAGTTCAGATACTCCGTGAGAATGTCGCGACTCGTGTCCTTTTTTGTGTTGCGCGGCGAGAGAAACAGCACGTCGCGCGAGTGGTACAACCCGTCGTCGCCGAGTTCAAACGTCGCCGCGACCTCTTGTCGGTTGAAGTGCAGTCCGCCAATGTCGGCGGGCGGCAACTCCCAGTTGATATGCATTGCAGTAGTCATTTCGTCCCCCGAAGAATCCGCCGATACTTGTCAATTAAATGCAGTATACCGCGTTAGCCCGCGATTTGCAACATAAAGTTTGTTACTTAGCCGATAAAAACAAAATTCGACACCGCTGACACATAACAAGCCGAGTAGTGTCAAACGCTGTCGAAATTTTTGGTGACGCGTACGGGAATCGAACCCGTCATACCGCCGTGAAAGGGCGGTGTCTTAACCGCTTGACCAACGCGCCGTGGTGGCGGTAACTGGACTCGAACCAGTGACACCACGGGTATGAACCGAGTGCTCTAGCCAACTGAGCTATACCGCCAAGAGAACTCGCATATTATATCTCAAAAATTTTCGTTTGTCAACCGTTTTCGGTTGTAAATTCCGCGATTTTCGTGTATGATGTATATGGTCTGTTAATTATCGCTGTTTTCGGAGGATTTCAGATAGCTTATGCGAATTCTTGTACTCTCGGGCGGCTACTCCGCCGAACGCGACGTGTCGCTGTCCACGGGCGCGCTTGCGGCATCGGCACTGCGCCGACTCGGACACCGCGTCGCCGTGTGCGACCTCTTTCTCGGACTGCCCGCCGTGACCGACCTGTCCGCGCAGTTCACAGCCGACGACACCGCGTCAAGCACGGCGATTGCGTCGTCCGAACCCGATCTCGACGCGCTCACAGCGTCGCGTATCGGCGGATTCGGACACATCGGCGACAACGTGTTTGAGTTGGCGCGCGCGTCCGATCTCGTGTTTCTCGCGTTGCACGGCACCGACGGCGAGGACGGCAAGATTCAAGCCGCGCTCGACCTGCTCGGTGTGCGCTATACGGGTACGGGGCTGTTCGGCTCCGCGCTCGCGATGAACAAATCGGCGGCGAAGGACGTTTTGGGTGCGCACGGAATCCTTGTGCCGCAAGGCGTTGCGCTGCACCGTGGCGACACCGCAGATGTCGGGTTCCCGTGCGTCGTGAAACCGTGTTCGGGCGGGTCGAGCGTCGGTACGAGCATCGTCACGGACGGTGCGGACTACGCCGCCGCGCTCGAAGCCGCGTTCCGCTACGACGACACGGTACTCGTCGAACAGTATATCGCGGGGCGCGAGGTCGATGTCGGCGTGGTGGACGGCGTTGCGTTGCCGCCCATCGAAATCGTTGTGCCGCAAGGGTTTTACGACTACACGAGCAAGTATCAGGCGGGTCTCGCAACCGAAATTTGCCCCGCCGATTTCACGCCCGAGATCACCGCGAAGCTCCGACGCGCCGCCGAGGACGTGTTCCGCGCACTGCGGCTCGAAGTCTACGCGCGCATGGACTTCATCGTCACGGACGCGGGCGAGGTGTACTGCCTTGAAGCGAACACGCTCCCCGGGTTGACCCCGACAAGCCTACTGCCGCAAGAGGCGGCGGCTATCGGGCTTACATACGACGCGCTGATCGCCCGCATCGTCGAGCTGTCGCTGGAAAAGTACGGTGACGCGCTGTGATGAAGCCGCTGACACTGCGCGAGATCGTCGACGCGACGGGCGGCACGTTCGTCGGCGACGCACAATCGCTTGAATATACGGTGCAATCCGTCGCGCGCGACAACCGCGAGGTCACGGTGGGCGCGCTGTTCGTATGCTTCGCGGGCGAGCGTGCCGACGGTCACGACTTCGCCGACGACGCAATCGCGCGCGGTGCGGTCTGCGTCCTGTGTGAGCGCGAGATTGACGCAACACCGCATATCCGCGTCGATTCGACCGCCGCCGCGCTCGCGCAAATTGCGGCGCGGTACCGCGATAAATTCGATATTCCGATCATCGGCGTGGTCGGTTCCGTCGGCAAAACCACCGTCAAAAACATGCTGGAAAGCGTGCTGTCGCAACGGTTTTGCGCGTTTGTCACGCAGGGCAATCTGAACAACGAGATCGGACTGCCGCTGTCAATCTTGCAGATCGGCGCGGAACACGAGATCGCCGTCGTAGAGATGGGCATCTCCGACTTCGGCGAGATGTCGCGGCTCGGTGCGGTCGCGCGCCCGACGATCTGCGTCATGACGCGCATCGCGGAAGCGCACCTCGAAAATCTGCGCGACCTCGACGGCGTACTGCTTGCAAAATCTGAGGTTTTTGCGCACATGCCGCCCGACGGTCTCGCCGTGCTGAACGGCGACGACGCGAAACTCGCGGCATTTGACCAGAGAATTCCGCGCGTGCTGTACGGCACCTCGCCGCAATGCCCGTACCGCGCCGAGAACATCACGGCACACGGCACCGACGGCGTGACGTTCGACGTTGTGACGCCGACCGCGCGGTTTTCCGCGTCGATCCCCGCGTATGGCGCGCACATTCCGTCCGCCGCGCTCGCCGCTGTCGCCGTCGCGGACGCGCTCGGTATGGACGCGGACGAGATTCAGCGCGGACTGACGATGTACGCGACGGTCGCGGGGCGCGCGAACGCCGTTCGCACGGGTTATCTCACCGTCATCGACGACTGCTACAACGCGAACCCCGCGTCGATGCGCAACGCACTCAAATCGTTGCAAAAACTCGATCCGCGCCGCGTCGCGATACTCGGCGACATGCTCGAACTCGGCGGCGACAGCAACGAGTTGCACCGCGAGATAGGGTTGCTCGCGACGGAGTGCTGCGACGTGGTGATCTGCTGCGGACGGTGCGCGGAGTTCATCTTCAAGGGCGTGATCGCGTCGAATCGCGGCACCGAGGTGTACCATTTTCCGTTCCGCGACGCGCTGCTCGCGCGGTTGCCGTCGCTGCTGCGGCGCGGCGACACAGTGCTCGTCAAAGCGTCGCACAGTATGCGGTTCGGCGAGATAGTGAGCGCGGCGATGGAACTGAGGTAGCATAACGTAACAGAAAAGGGCGGGTTGACCGCCCTTTTCTGTTACGCAATATTAATATTTATTTGTCTATTGACTTTAACTATATTTAATGATATACTCAATATAGTTAAAGGAGCTGATCACATGGCGATTGAGATTGTCCCCGAGTGGATGGCTAATCTTGAGGACGAGGACGTAGCGTTCATCAAGAAATTTTTGCTGGCGTCAGGCTCGTTGAAAGAGATTGCGGCGCAATACGGCGTGACGTATCCGACCGTGCGTCTGCGGCTCGACCGTCTGATTCAGCGGATTCAAATCAGCGAGGACGGCGCGAACGAACCGTACATCGCGCTGATAAAGCGCATGGCGGTCAACGACAAAATCGACCTCGGCACCGCGAAAATTCTGATCTCCGAGTACAAAAAGTCGAAAGGCGGGCATTGAAAGTGAGAACGGTAACTCCAATTTGGATAACGTACGCAATCTACGCGGCGATAGTCCTCGCCGCAATATTCGGGCAGATATTTCTGTCACGCGCGCGCAACAAACTGCTCGGGTTGATATTGCCGACGCTGTCACTCATCGTCGCGGTCATCACATCACTGATTGTTGGCTTGCGGCTTGTAACCCCGTCATTTACAAGTGTTCTGCTGCCGTTCCTGCTGTGTAACATACCGACAGCGGTGCTGTTGTTGATATACGCGGTATGCCGTGCGCACATCAGACGGCGGCGCGACATAGACGCGATGTCCGCTCAGGATTTGGAGTAGCGCAAAACCCCCGACACAGTCGGGGGCTTCACATTTCCGCGTGTTTTCACCGATTCTTCTCGCTCCGCGCGAACAGCCATGTGCCGACCGACAGGAACACTACGGTCAGCCCGACGATTGCGGCGCAGGTCACGGCGGGGTTGAACAGCACGATCGCGTCGTACTCCGCCGTGCCGCGATAGACTACGGAGCGCACGAGGTCGAGGCAGTATGTCATCGGCATAATGCGGTTCAGCACGAGCAGAATACCGCTGGAATTGTTGATCGGAATGATCGCGCCCGACAGGAACATCTGCGGCATCGTGATGAGCATCGCCGCCATGTTCGATATCTTGTTGTTTTTGATAACGCCGAATATCAGCATCGCCATCGCGCCCGCCGACAGGCAGATCAGTGGGGACAGCGCGAATATCAGCAGCCACTGCGTGACCGACAGCGTGTACCCCATGAACAATCCGACAATCAGCGTGCCGATCATGCTGATGACCGCGCCGAACGACGAGCCGAATATCTTACCGACGACAATCGCGTACCGCGACACGGGCGCGACCATCATCTCCTGCATGAAGTCCGTCTCGTGGTCGTCCACGAGCGAGGTCAGCCCCATGACCGTCGTCATGAACAGCATGTTGATGAGCTGCCCGACGAGTATGAACTTTCCGTAGTCGAACGCGATACCCGCCGACATGTTCTGCGACAGACTGCCGCCGAGCAGACCCATCATGAGTATCGGCATAGCGAGACTCGAAATGATAAGCCCCGGCGACTTCAACCCAACCATGATATCGCGAGCCAAAACGCTGATGACAGCGTTAATCTCCCGTAAAAACCGCGACTTACGACGCGCAACAGCGCGCCCATCGTCCAACCCCCCGTAACTGTTAATTGTTAACTGTTCACTGTTAATTGTCATGACGCCATTCCTCCTGTTTTCAGTACAAATTCGACGTACGCGTCCTCGAGCGACGGGTTTTCTTTCGAGCAACTCCGCTTTATCTCGTCGGGCGTGCCGCACATCGCGATCTCGCCGTGGTTCACGATGCACACGCGGTCGACCTTTTCGGCTTCGTCGATGTAGTGCGTCGTGAGGAACACCGTCGTGCCGAGTTCGTGCCGCACGTTGTCGATGTACTCCCACAGACTGCGGCGGCTCACCGCGTCCAGCCCCTGCGTCGGTTCGTCGAGGAACAGTATCTTCGGCGTGTGCATGAGACTGCGTATGATTTCGAGTTTGCGCTGCATGCCGCCCGACAGCTTCTTTATCGGTCTGAACAGCGCGTCGGTGATGCCGACGACCTCCGCAAGCTCCGTCACGCGGTTGCGGTACTCGGCGGGCATACCGCGAAATGTCGGGTGGTAGTTGTACATACCGTACAGGCAGGCGTGGAAGCGGATATTCTCCTCCGCCGTGAGCGAACGGTCGAGACTCGGCTGCTGGAAGATGATACCGATGTGTTCGCGCACCTGCCGCGCCTCGCGATCCACGTCGTACCCCGCTATCCGCACGTCGCCAGATGTCTTGGACAGCGTCGTCGTGAGGATTGAGATGGACGTGGTCTTGCCCGCGCCGTTCGGTCCGAGAAAAGCGAAGAACTCGCCCTCGCCCACCTCGAAGCTGATACCGCGCACGGCGGGTTCTTTCGACTTGTCGTACTGCTTGACAAGGTTGCTGACTTCGATCACCGTGTTCATGCCGTCACCTCCCCGTTGTCCGTGTCGTCCTCGCTGAATCCGAGGGCGAGATGCGTGATGAGCATTATGATGAGAGCTATGATTGACATATAGGTATACCTCCGTTTGATTTGATGGCGTCATTGTAACGCTTCAAATTAAACGGAGGTTAAATGCCATGTAAACGGGGCGTAAACAGGGAGGTTTATTTTGGTATTGATTCGTTTCTCGCGCCCTCGCAGGGGGCGATGTCCACATCGCCCCTCGCGTCCCTTGTCATTCTGCGGTTCCCTGTCATTCTGAGCGAAGCGAAGAATCCCCTAAATATTGTGCACACCCCTACACACGATACACACGCGCTTAGTTATCGTTTCGACCTCGGATACGCCGTCGCAACATCTGTCAGCCCCAAAATGTAGTCCGTGCTTGTCTGATAAAACGCCGCGAGCTTTATCAGCACCTCTGTCGGCACATCGCGTTTACCCGTCTCATAGTTCGAGTAGCACACCTGCGTGCATTTCAGCAGCGACGCCAAGTCTTTTTGGTAGAGATCCTTATCTTCGCGCAAATCGCGAATACGCTGATACATTCCGTGCAGCTCCTTTGTGGTTTTTTGTTGCGCGCCAATGTCGCGGGCGATTCTCTGCGTTTCGCAACCCACGTCCAACCCTTGCCCCCTTTCGGAAAGGGGGTGCCGACCGCAGTCGGCGGGGGTTTGCCCTCGTTCCCCGCAACCCACGTCCAACCCACGTAATTGTTAATTGTTAATTGTTAACTGTTAACTGTTATCGTCATCGCCACCGTAAACCTTGCGCCCTCGCCCAATTCGCTCTCCACCTCGACGCGCCCGCCGTGCAGTTCCGCGATCTTTTTCACGAGCGACAGCCCAAGCCCGTTGCCGCCGAGACTGCGGTCACGGGACTTGTCCGACTTGTAAAAACGCTCAAACAGGTGAATCCGATCCTGTTCCGCAATGCCGATGCCGCTGTCGGCGACGGTGACGCGCACCGAACCCGCGTCGGCGGTCAGCGTTACGCCGATTTTGCCGCCGTCGGGTGTGAACTTTATCGCGTTGTGTAGCAGATTGATCCACACCTGCGTCAGCAGTTCCTCGTCGCCCTCAAACGTGACCTTTTCGAGGTTCAGCGCGAGGTCGAGACGCTTCGCGCTCCACTGCGGTTCGAGCGTCAGCACGGCGTTTTCGAGTTGTCGGTCAAGCCGAAACGCGGTGCGATTCATCGGCACGGCACCCGCGTCGAGCGCGGACAATTTCAGCAGATTGTCGCTGAGTTTTGACAGCCGTCGGCTCTCCGTCTCAATGATCTCGACGTAGTGCGCGCGTAATTCGGGCGACAAATCGGGATTTTTCAGCAGCGCGGCAAAGCCCGATATCGACGTGAGCGGTGACTGAATCTCGTGCGACACGTTGGAGACGAACTCCTGACGCAGTTGCTCCACCGACCCGAGTTCACGCGCCATTCTGTTGATACTCTCGGACAGTTCGCCGAGCGGGTCGTGCTCGTCCACGGGGATCAAGATGTTGAAATCGCCGCTCGCGATGCGATCCATCGCGTCCATCGTGCTTTTGAGAAACGTGTCGGTGAAATGCGTACGGCTGTTCAGCTTGCCGGGATGTCTGCGCTCGTACAGTTCTGTGCATAGCTTGAACAGGCTCGCGACGGCGACAAATATGACGAATCCCAGCAGTCCCGACGTCAGGTGCGCCGCAGATCCGACTAAGCCGAACGTGCGCACGGCGAGCAGATACCCCAGCGTGAAGCACCCCGCAAAAGCCGCAAGGACGAGCAAAACCCAGATCGGGAAATAGCGTTTATTCGGGTGTCCTCCGCGTTGCGGCGCGCTCATGACAACACCTCCAACCGATATCCCAGACCGCGAATCGTCGTGATCTTGAAGCCGCATTTCTCGGTCGGGAACCGCTCGCGCAGACGGTTGATATGCACGTCGAGCGTGCGCTCGTTGCCCTCAAAGTCGTAGCCCCACACGTTTTCGATCAGGCTGTCGCGCGTGTGCGTCTTGCCGAGCGCGGACGCGAGTTTCCACAGCAACTCGAACTCTTTCATCGGGATATCCGCCTGTTCGCCGCCGGCTGTGACCGCGTAACTCGTGCGGTCTATTGTCACCGCTCCGACGGTGAGCGTCTGCGCCGTCTCGACTTTGTACCGCCGCAGCAACGCCTTGACGCGCAGAATCAACTCAGGCGGCTCGAACGGTTTCGTCAGGTAATCGTCGGTGCCGAGTTCAAATCCGCGCACTTTCTGCGAGATATCGGACTTCGCGGTCAGCATGAGTATCGGCAACTCGCCGTAATACTGCCGCAGGTATTTGCACAGCTCAAACCCGTCGAGTTGCGGCATCATGACATCGACAATGCACAAATCGGGGTTCTCGCTGTCCATCTTGTTCAGCGCGTCGCGCCCGTTTACCGATTCGGCGACGGCGAAACCCTCGTTTTTGAGCAGTGTGCCGACGAGCTCGCGGATGTATTCGTCGTCGTCGACGACAAGGATTTTCGACATTCGGAACCACCTCCGTCCGCATTGAGTGTGAATTTTGACGATATTATTGTACCATATTAACGCACGAATGTAAACGGAGCATAAACGGGGGAGTGGCTACAAAACGGTGACGGAATGGTTGCGAGCGCGAATCTTTTTCAGCCTATGCACGATGAAATATTCCCGATTGCGTAGAGCGGTAGGTTCAGCAGCCAATCCTCCCGCTTGTAATCCGCCATGGACGAGCGAACCGATACGGCGGGGTGGAATTTCTCGGCAAATGCTTTCAGGCTCTTGCTTTGCAGATTGACCTCCGCTTTGACTTCGAGCGGCACAACCGCATTACCCGTGTTCAGCAGAAAATCAATCTCAGATGTATTGCGGTCGTTAGTCCAATAGTACGGCTCAATACCGTGAAGCGTTTTCAACTGCTGCAAAACATATTGTTCCGTGAGCACGCCCTTGAACTCCTTGAACAATTCGTTGCCGTCGAGCAACACATCTTGCCGCAAACTCGTCATGCAGGACAGCAAGCCAACGTCCACCAAGAACAGCTTAAAGGCTTTCAAGTCCTCGTAGGCTTTGAGCGGCAGGTTCGGGGCGGTGACGCGGTGAACCTTGTGGACAAGTCCGCAGTCGGTCAACCACATCAGGGCGTATTCGTATTCCCGCGCCCGTGCGCCGTCCTTGATTAAACCGTAGATAAACTTCTTGTTTTCCTTTGTAAGCTGCGTCGGAATACTGTTCCAGAGCATACGGATTCGCGGCACGACCTCATGCGGGGTGTGTTTGGAGAAGTCCTGCTCATACGCCGCAAGGATACGCTGCTGTATCTCACGCGCTTCGTTGAAATCGCCGTTTTCGGCAAAAGACAGGACAACCTCAGGCATACCGCCCACATAATAATAGCGTTTCAGCAAGTCGATATACTCCTGCTTGAACGTGGTCGCCATCGCGAAATCGCCCTGTTCTAATAGCGAAACGAACTGCGCCTTGCCGCACGCCGCCATAAACTCCGCAAACGAGAGCGGGTGGAGGTCTAAAAACTCCACCTTGCCGACAGGAAACGATGTGCCTTGATGCAGCGCGACGCCGAGCAGTGAACCCGCGCATATTATTTGATACTGCGGCGCGTTCTCGTTGAAATATTTGAGAGAAGTCAACGCCTGCGGGACTTCCTGCACCTCGTCAAAGATGATGAGCGTGTTTTCGGGGTCGATTTTATATCCCGCGTAAAGCTCGATGCCCGTGACAAGACGCGAAACATCGAGGTCGGCGGAGAAAAGTTCTTTCATTCTTTGGTTGTTGTCGAAGCTGATGTAGACGGTGTGAGCGTAGGCAGTCGAGCCAAACTCTCTCATCAGCCAAGTTTTGCCGACTTGCCGCGCACCCCTTATAATCAAGGGTTTCCTCGCGCTTTTTGCTTTCCATTTGTGTAATGCCTCTATCGCCGTGCGATACATAGCGTGTTTCCTCCGATTCCGCAGATAATGGCAGTATAACACACAATCACAAAACATACAAGGACTTTTTGCGGTATAACGACACTTTTATACGGGGACTTTCGTGAAAACACCCCGCGTGTCTTTCCCCTCGCGTATGTTTCTGTACTCGGACGACAAAAAACCCCGCAAGGTTTTCACCTTGCGGGGTTTTGTTGGAGCTCTTATCCGGATTCGAACCGGAGACCTCGTCCTTACCAAGGAGTGAGGCCATCTGTTCGCAAGCGCCCTGAATATCCACATCCGCCGTAAATGCTTGTTTGTGCAGGGGCATATCTGCACCAAGCGCATGGAGTGCATATGGGGCAACTTGACGGAGTGCTCTACCATTAGCAGGTTTTGTAGCAGACCGTCAAAATCGGAAGACCATTAGCACAGGATGGAGTTACCACCTGTAAAACCAATTATATCAGCTTTTCGCGCTCGGTCAAGGTGCATTTTTCACCTTGACCGAGCGCTATTTTTTTTGAAGGAGATACTTTATGCCAGAATACCAATTAGAACTCAAGCAAATCGTGGAGTATCCACGGTGCCGGATTTACCGGCAGTTTATACGAACCCTGATGGAGGACCGGAGCATTCGCGTAAGCGGCGGCTCCGGTCTTTTTTATTTTACCGCCCTCTGCTCCTACGCGAATTTTCGTACCTCTTACAAGCGGATCGGCGGCATCAGCTATACGGTCTATCCCGGCGAATGGGTTTGCCGCGTGGAGGAACTGACCGCGTGGTTTCGCTGCCGGTTCCAGCGTCAGGCGCTCGTTATACTGGACGAGCTGCAAGTTCGGCATCTCATCACATGGAATAGCCTCGGTCGCGGCAAGGTGATCAAATTCAAAATCACCGGCTGGCACAGGCACAACACCGTCCTCGACTACAACGCGCCCTGTCAGAAGGATACCGGATTTTTCTTCATGCCAGTGTCCACGGCTGCGGAGATCGTCAGCGCGGGGCGCTGTTCGGAGATGGACACCGTTCTCGACCTCTGGTTGAACACCGTCTATAACGACAACCAAGTTCAGGGCTCGGACGCCGCGCCTGTCGTGTATATGCGAAATGGGACGGGTTCACCGCTCATCGGATACGCGGAGCTCGCCGAGCGCTGGGGACTGTCAAAGGCAACCGTTGGCAGGCTGCTCAAAAAGCTATCCGGGCAAGGCTATCTCTCCCTGCTCACCTTTCCAGGCAAACATGGCAGCGTGATTTCTCTGAGCGGTTACCTCTCCACCATGTTTCAAATTTCCGATGTGATGATCGACAAAGACGAGATTGCCTTGAGCCTGAATATCAGGTTGTCCATTTCCGATGACGAGCCGCTGACAGAAGATGAATCCACGCTGTCCGAGGAACAGCTTTGCGTTTCACCTGAGATCTCTTGCGTTTCAAAACCGCACATCCGCCGGATGCTCGAAAAAGTGGCCGGGATCCTGTCAGCACAGGGAATTCCGTGTTTCGATTGCCCGAAATCCCACTATATATTATCTCCCTTATGCGGCTGCGGGGAAGTTATTTCAGAGGCTGCGGGTTTATCGCAAGCTATGGGAATGACGCTCACCGTCCGTTGCGGAGGGAAAGACGCCTATCGCTTTGAAATTGCTTTGTCCCGGGTGGAAAATCAGTCTTTTAGGAGGTTGTCGTAATGAAAAAGAAGCAAATCATTGAAGAATTGGACGTTAGCGAGAACCCCAGCTACCACGATACCTGGAGGCTGCTCAAAAAGTACCGGGATGTGGTCTGGAGCCTCGAAATATCCGTCCAGCAGGCGCGGAGCAGCTTTCAGATTGAGTACGGCAGCAGTATCGAGGACTTTCTGGACTCGATCTATCTGGCTGGGACCGACCTGTCCGGCAGCGACATTGAGAATCACGCCAAAAGCATTGAGCGCAGCCATAAAATGCTCCGGCTGATGGAAACGGCAGTCGAACTGCTCCGAAACAAGCACAAAAACGGGGAATCGTTCTATTGGATCCTCTACTACGCCTTTCTGTCCCCGCAGCAGCTTAGGAATGTGGAGGAAATCATCGAGAAATTGCGTCCGCACATCAGGGACATCAGCTACAGAACCTATTACCGCAGGCGTCAGGACGCTATCGAAGCCCTTAGTTCCGTCTTGTGGGGGTATACCGCAAAGGATTGCCTGGAGGTTTTGAAGCGGTTTGTCCCGGACGAGTAAGCTTGAGGCTCTGCTGCGTTTGTGCTATACCTACTTATTTGAAGCCAACGAAAACGCGAAATAAATTGGCACAACATTGGCGCAAAAGCGCACTAAATTGGCACGGTTTTGCTATTGAAGCGTAAATCTAACCATGTTATACTAACCATGCTCAAAACTTTACCTACAACCGAACAGGACAGCTAAAGCGCCTTGTGGACAGGCGCTTTTTTGCTGCCCGGACGGCGTTTCGCGGACTTGCGCGGGGCGCCGTTTTTGTTCCGGCTACGGTACATCAATCAAAAAATGGGAGGTCATAAGCTTGCGAAAAAAGAAACTAACGCCGCAGTCAAAACCGAAGAAAACGGTGAACTGGGGCAGAATCCTCTACATGGCGTTCATGGTGCTGACCTTGAGCGCCATGTTTGTAGAGCCCGCCTTCGCCGCCCCGACTATGTGGGAAAAGGCGAAGACCATCATGCAGGATGTGTACAACCAAATCCTGCTCATCTCCACCATCGCCGCCGTCGTCACGGCGTCCGTGGCTCTGCTGCTGATGAATTTCTCCAAAAGCGGCAAGACGGTGGACGAGTCCCGCGCATGGCTCAAACGAATCATCATTACATGGGTCATCCTGAACGGTCTGGGCTTCATTATGGCCTACATCACCCCGTTCTTCACCGACGGCAAGTGGAACGGATAGTCAAAAATCCGGCCCACCCTGAAAGGAGGAAAGACGCGTGGGTATTTTAGACGGCATTGTGGCCTGGATTGCCGAGCAGATTATGCACGGTTTGGACATGGTTACCACATCGGTCCTGGGGGCGCTGGGCTGCGATATGACCATCTTCGCAAGGTATTTTCCCGCAGCCGAGACGATGTACGGCATATTCGTCGCCTTAGCCATCGGGCTGATTTTGCTCAACTGGATCTGGCAGTTGTTCAAGAACTTCGGGCTCGGCGCGGGCATTGAGGCGGAGGATCCCATCAAGCTGAGTATTCGGTCGGTCCTGTTTATCCTGCTGGCCTACTACGCGGATGAAATCGTGGCGCTCGCCCTGTCCATAGGCGGGACGCCCTATCAGTGGATTATGACCTCGGAGCTGCCGCCCATCAATTTCGCGGACTTCAACTCCGTGGCGCTGGTGATCCTCGGCGTCGTGGCAAACGGCGCGGTGGCGATCATCGCGCTGGTGTTGGTCGTGATGCTCGCCTGGAACTATATCAAGCTGCTGTTTGAGGCGGCGGAGCGGTATATACTGCTCGGCGTGCTGGTGTTTACCGCGCCGGTGGCTTTCGCTCTGGGCGCGTCCCAGAGCACGTCCAACATTTTCAAAAGCTGGTGCCGGATGTTCGGCGGGCAGATCTTTCTGCTCATTATGAACGCTTGGTGCCTGCGTATTTTTACGAGCATGGTCGGCGCGTTTATCGCCAACCCGCTGTCTCTGTAGAAAGGGGTAGCCTATGAAAAAGCATAGAAAAATCATCATTATATCAATCATTACGGCATTGACGCTGACGATGCTGTTTTCCACAACAGCCTTCGCCGTCACGGAAAGCGACGTACAGGCTCAGGTAAACGCCCAGGGACGCGAGGCGGTGACCGGCAATGTTTTCATCTGGTTTCTGTGCGCCATCGCGTTTCTGAAAATCAGCCAGAAGATCGACAGCTTTATGAGTTCGCTCGGCATCAACGTCGGGCATACCGGCGGCTCCATGATGGCCGAGGCCGTCATCGCCGCGCGCGGTGTAACCGCCGGGAAAAACCTATTCAGCGGCGGCTTCGGCGGCAAGGGTTCACGCGGCTCCTCCGGTTCCGGCGGCGCAAGCGGCTCAAGCGGAGCCGACGGCGCGGGCTTTATGGCCGGAGGTCTTGCCGGCGTAGTGGGCCGGAAGGTGCAGAGCGGCGCGGTATCAAACGCCACAGGGCAGTCCGGCGGTGGGATGTTCGCCGGTATCGGCGGCAAGGTATTCCAAAGCTCGCTGAACAAGGGCGGAGACTACGCCAACAACGTGATCGGCGCTGTGGCGAAAGGAAACATCAATCAGATGGGTACGATCACCGGCGACAAGGCTGCCTCCGCGCTGCAATCATATATGAATCTCGGCGGCGCGTCAAGCGACGTCTCCGAGGCTTCGCATATCCCCGGCGGCCCCGGCTCAGGTTCGGCCGGCGTGGATGACGTTATCCTCGCGTCCACGGCGGAACCGTCAACGCCGGAGGTCGGCGGCATCCCCATGTCGCCGGTCACAATGGGCGCGGATACCCCCGGGAGCGCGGATATTCCAATGTCCCCGGGCGCGCCTGACATAAGCGCGGCGGAGGGCGGCGGTATTCCCATTTCTCCTGTCACTCTGAGCGGAGATACCCCATCCGTCAGCGTTCCGTCCGGGATTGGCGATACAATCGCCTATTCAGAAGCGTCGGAGGACGACCCGTACATCCCTCCGGTTTCCTACCGCACAGGTTCCGATGTGGCGGATTCTTCGCCGGATTATACCGTACCACCCATGCCTGTGGCTCTCGTTCAGTATTCCGAAGTGGAGATCGGCGGAGGGCGCATTACCGGCTACGACTCGTCGGAAACCGGCGGCGAGTCCCGGCAGTTTGCTATGTATTCCGCCGAGCAATATATCAAGCCGGAGGGCGGGCATGACACGCTGACCGCTGTGGACGGCTCCAAGTGGTACAGACAGTATGCCAGAAACGCCGTGGAGAAAACGCCGTATAAAGCGCCGGACGGCAGTGTTGCGTATAACGAGAAAATCGTGCAGAAGCTCCCGGCCATGCCGCGCAGAAAGGATCGTGTGTAATGGCTGACGACAATAGAAGCGGTCTGTCCGATGCTGTAGAGAAAGGCGCGAACACGGCGAACGCTATACGCGGCGCGGTCAAGACCGGCAAGGCCATCGCGGGCGCGGCAAAAGGCGCGGCGGCGGGGCCTTACGGTATGGCGGCCGGGGTACTTTGGGCCAATAAAAAGCATATCGGAAAAATCGTACTGGCCGCCGCCGTATTGCTGCTGATCCCCATTTTATTCATTCTCATGCTGCCGTCTATGATTTTCGGCTGGATCGGCTCGCTGTTCGGCAGCGGGGGCGGCGCGACGCCCAACATGATCATGAACGATAACGCCGCCATCGAACAGAATATCGGCGAAATCTCAAGCGCTGTCCGCGCCGTGCTGGGCGAGGGTATGGCCGACGTAATCATCCGCATTGACGCCGACTTCGCCTCTTCCGGCGGGGATCAGCTGGAGATTATTAACCCCTACGCCGACGACCTCGTGTACAACGGAAACCTGTTTATCTCGCAGTATAGCGCGTACAAGAACGAGGATTACGAAAATATATCCCTCACCGACATGGAGGATGTGCTTCGCCGGGGAAAAGACCAGCTCTACAGCTTCACCCGGAAAGAGGAAACACGCCAAACGACGGTTCATAACGACGAAACCGACGAGGATGAAACGGTCAGCGAAAAATGGATGATCTACACCGTCAAATACAACGGAGAAGCCTATTTCGCCGACAGCGTGTTCCACCTGAACGATGAACAGCAGCAATTAGCGCAGAATTACGCGCAAAACCTGAGCGTTTTTCTGGACGACGGCCTGTATCAATATCTTTCGTCCTCGGAATACAGAATCGGCCCCTCCTACGAGGGCGTCGTCTTCACCGACGGGCGAACCCAGGTTACATACTACAATCAGCTCGACAACCGCTGGGCCAATATCATGTACGGCAAGTCGAGCACCATCGGGCAGGCCGGCTGCGGGCCCACCTCAATGGCGATTGTCATTTCTACCCTGACTGGCGCGGCGCACGACCCGATTGAGCTGTCAAACTGGTCGGTGGAGAACGGTCACCGCTGCGAGGGCAACGGCTCCTACCATTCGCTGATCCCGGAAAGCGCCAAGGCATACGGTCTTGCCGTGGAGGGCTGCTCTGTCTCGGAGCCGCAGCGCGTTGTGGACGCGCTCTCCTCCGGCAAGCTGGTCGTCGCCATCATGAGCAAAGGCCACTTTACCAAAGCGGGCCACTTTATCGTGCTCCGCGGCGTCACGTCAAGCGGCAAGATTCTGGTCGCGGATCCCGCGAGCTACAGCCGCAGCGAACAGGAGTGGGATCTGTCCATCATCCTGAACGAAGCGAGAAAAAACGCGGGCGCCGGCGGACCTCTATGGATCATCGGCTGACCCGCCGCGAAAGCGAGGCTGCCATGCGCAAAACAAACGAACATCAAGACGTATACATCATCCCGCCGAATTTTATTGAAACGGGCACCTTTTTCGGCGGCGCGTTCAAGATACGCAACGCTATTGAGGCCGGAATCCTTCTGGTACTGACCGGCCTTCCGGTACTCGGTCTGCATACGGGCGTGACCGCGAAAATCATTGTCCTTTGCTTCACCGCGCTGCCGCTTGCCATCTTCGGCTTGATCGGAATCGGCGGCGTGAGCCTGTCGAGCTTCGTGTGGGCGTTTTTGAAATTCCTCAAAAACCGGCGCGTGCTGCGCGGGCGGGCGGTACTCGGTCAGATTGAGCAGGCGCTGACGGCGGGGCAATCAATCAAAACTGAACCGCGGCGGGATGGTTTCCTGTCATATATGGCCGGATATTTCAAACGATCCGGCGCCAAACAGAAAACCAAAACAGCGACGCCGAAGCGCGGCAAAACAGACGGCAGCGTGGAGGATTATCTGCCGGTGCAGAAAATAGAGAACGGCATTGTCTACACAAAGGATGGGCGCTATATCAAAATTCTGGAGCGGGAGCCCATCAACTTCTTGCTCCGCAGCGCCCGTGAACAGCGCGGTATCATCTACAGCTTCGTGAGCTATCTGAAAATATCGCCGGTCAAGCTGCAGTTTAAGGCGCTGACCCGCAAGGCCGACATCAACAAGCATTTGCAGAGCATCCGGCGCGAGATTGAGAATGAGCCGGACGAGAACTGCCGGCTGCTGCAGGAGGATTATCTGCGGCTGATTCACCGGCTCGGCTCCCGCGAGGCCATCACCCGCCGCTTCTTTCTTATCTTTGAGTACGAGGCGGTCAATTCTACCCGGAAATCGGAGGAGCGCGAAATCGTATCTACGTTGCAAACCGCCGTGCGGACGGCAAAGCAATACTTTTTTCAATGCGGCAACGAGGTCGTGACCCATGACAACGAGGACGAATTTCTGGCCGACGTCTTTTACAATATCCTCAACCGTGAGAATTGCGCCGACATCCCCATCGGGCGGCGCGTGGAGGAAATCGCGGGCCGGTACATTGAAAGCGGCCGGATGGATCAGCTGAACGAGCTGCCCATTTCCGAGGTGATCGCGCCGCGCGGCATCGACTTTACCCACGGACGCTACGTTTTGATTGACGGGATTTATCATTCCTATCTTATCGTCCCCTCCGGGGCGTACAAGCCGCAAGTGGCGGCGGGCTGGCTGAGTATTCTGGTCAACGCCGGCGAGGGTATCGATGTGGATATGTTTCTCCATCGTCAACCCAAGGAAAAGGTACAGCGCCGCCTGGGGCAGCAGCTCCGTATCAACCGCTCAAAAATAAAAGACGCCTCCGACACCAACACCGATTTTGACGACATCGAGGGCGCAATCCGCTCGGGATACTTCCTCAAGGAGGGGCTTTCAAACAACGAGGACTTCTATTATATATCGCTGCTCATCACCGTCACCGCCGAAAACCCGGAGGATCTGGAATGGCGGATCGCCGAGATGAAAAAGCTGCTGGTCGCGCAGGATATGGAGGCCGTGGTCTGCTCCTTCTCTCAGGAGCAGGCTTTTTTATCGGCGCTGCCGCTTTGCAGCCTCGATAAAAACCTGTACGCCCGCGCCCACCGCAACGTAATGACCACCGGCGCGGCGAGCTGTTACCCTCTCGTAAGCTACGAGGTGTGCGACGACAACGGGATTCTGCTGGGCGTCAACAAGCACAACAATTCCCTTGTCATCGTGGATCTCTTCAACAGCGCGGTGTACCACAACGCCAACCTCGCCATCCTCGGCTCCTCCGGCGCCGGCAAGACCTTTTTATTGCAGCTCATGGCCCTGCGTATGCGCCGCAAGCAGATACAGGTATTTATCATCGCGCCCTTAAAGGGGCACGAATTTTTCAGGGCGTGCAAACAGATAGGCGGCCAGTTTATCCCTATCTCACCGGCGTCGCAGACTTGCATCAACGTCATGGAGATACGCAAGATTGACCGGGCAGCAACGGAGGCTCTGGACGGCCCGGTGGGCGAAAAGTCAGAGCTGGCCGCCAAAATCCAGAAGCTGCACATCTTTTTCAGTCTGCTGATTCCGGATATGTCTCATGAGGAGCGGCAGCTTCTGGACGACGCCATGATCCGAACCTACGCCGCCAAAGGAATCACGCACAACAACGAAACGCTATATAACCCGGCGAATCCCGCTATATACCGCGAAATGCCGATACTGGGCGACCTGTACGAAAAACTGATGGAGAACCCGGAGACAAAGCGGCTTGCCAACATTCTCAACCGTTTGGTGGGCGGCTCGGCCAAGACCTTTAATCAGCAGACCAACGTTAATCTGGACAATAAGTATACGGTGCTGGACATCTCGGAGCTGACCGGCGACCTTCTTGTGGTCGGGATGTTTGTGGCCCTGGACTTCGTGTGGGATAAGGCGAAAGAGGACCGAACGAAAGAAAAAGCCATCTTTGTGGACGAAACCTGGCAGCTCATCGGCGCGTCCTCTAATCGGCTCGCCGCCGAATATGTCCTTGAGATTTTCAAGACGATCAGGGGCTACGGCGGGGCGGCGATAGCCGCTACGCAGGATATAAACGACTTCTTCGCGCTTGACGAGGGTAAGTACGGCAAGGGCATTATCAACAACGCCAAGACAAAAATCGTCCTCAACCTGGAGGAAGAGGAGGCCGTGCGCGTCGAGAGCATTTTGAAGCTAACCGAAACCGAGGTGATGAGCATTACCCACTTCACGCGCGGCAACGGTCTAATCAGTACGAATAACAACAACATCGCCGTGGAATTTAAGGCGTCCGACCTTGAGAAAGAGCTTATCACGACCGACAGGTACGAGCTGGGCCGGATTCTTGAGTCGAGGGCGGCGGCGAGGACAGATGAAAAATGAGTAAGGAGAACGGCATTTTATGAACACAGCGCAACTAACGATAAACGCGGATTTTGAGCACAGCCGCAAGGTTTCAGCAATCAGCGGCATCCTTGCCGGGGAACTGGGCTACTCGCCTCCGGATAGAGAGATCATTATTCAGGCGGCCCTGTATCACGATCTTGGCAAGACCGAAATCCCCGCCAGCATCCTAAACAAGCCGGGCGCTTTGACCCGCGAGGAGTTTGAGATCGTAAAGCAGCATACCGCCGCCGGATACCGGCAGCTCATGGACGCGGCGGACGCTTTGAAAATCGCCGCTGTCGCGGCCCGGGATCACCATGAGAAGATTGACGGCTCCGGGTATATGGGACTCACCGGAGGCGCTATTCACCCGTTTGCCAAACTCATTGCGGCTGCTGACGTTTTTGACGCGCTGATTGTGAAAAGAGTGTACAAGGATCCGTGGAGCCTGCCGGATATTAAGGATTATTTCCGCGACCAGTCGGGCAAACAGTTCGACGGTGAAATTGTGCAGGCGCTGATGAGCGTACTGGACAAGGTGCTCGAACTGTATAACGGTTCATTTACGGACTTTGTACGGATTTAATACGCATACGGCAATAACAACTCGTTCGCGCTGAACGATATGCGCGGTATATACGCTTTTAATACGCATAAAGGGGGATTTCCCAATGAAAATGAGGGGCGCCATATATTCTAAAGAGGCCGCCGAGCTGCTGCGGATCATTACGACCTATAAGGCGCTGACTTCCGCGCAGGTCTACCAGCTGTTTCCGGGCAAGGAGGAGAAAATCAAGACGATCCTCTCCCACCTCATAACGCAGAGCCGCATCTTTTATGACAAAAACAAGGACATACTGGCGGCCTCGGAAGAATGTCTCAAAGACGCGGACACTGCGATGACCGCCGCGTTCTGGGTGCTGCTGGACTTCATTGACCGGGCGGAATACCACACCGCCGGCGACTTTCCGGTGAAAATCAGCTTCTTCGCCGACGGTGAGATGTTTGAGATTATATGCGTCATGCCCGGGCAGGAGGCGCTTGTCAGCCACGCTTTGACAGTCAGTGGCGACGACCCGCCGCGCCGCCTCATTATTGTGGAGGACCCAAAGCAGGCGGAGGAAATCAGCATACCCAACACGGCGGGGTTCTGTGTAGTAGCCCGGGACGGCACCGTGACCTATTACAAAGTACAGGAACAAGAGGAATGAGGTTTCTATGGAAAGACAAATTATCACGAAGCGAATCGGGGAGATTACCGACGATATATCCCGGCTGAAAAGCGCGCTGTGCGCGATGGACACGACCGATATTCAGCGATACCCCGACAATTATGAGGTGCTGTCCACCGACGCGGCGCTGCGGGCTGAGAAAATCGCCTGTCGGCTGCGGCACCTGATCTATTCCGGCACGTGTATTCAGAAAAAAGAGTACCTGAGCTCGGCGGCGGCGGTTCACGGAATACGGATCGAGCGGCGCGGCGGCGTTATGGAGATCACGCTGCCCGGTCTGCTGCCCAAGCGAAAGCAGCGGCACAGCACGGAATTTCTGCTTGACCCGTTCTACTTCGCCCTCAGCCAATACGCCGAGACGCATGAATTTCCCAAGTACTGTCACTGCGTCGTCTGCTTCTCGCACATCTACGGCAAGGATTTACCCACGCGCCGCGTCAGGGACTATGACAATCTGGAGCTCAAGCAAATCCTCGACGTTATCGCAACCTTTATTATGGTGGACGATACCGGCCTGCTTGTGGACGCGTACAACACAACCGAACTCGGCGACGCCGACTGCACCCGCGTGTCGGTCATGGATAAAAACAGCTTCCCCGGGTGGCTGAAAGAGCGCGAGAACAGCATGGAATCCATCACGGATTTTTGAGGAAATTTAGCTTCAAAACTGCGAAAAACAGGGTGCCAAAACCGGGGTTTTACAGGGTCCGAAAACGGCACCCGGAGTAAAATCATAAAAGTCTTTTATTTCCGGCACTTTTTCATAAATGTCTGGCGCAAAAAACTACCGAGGTTACTTGAAGGCTCGGTAGTTTTTGCGTTAAAGGGGGCGATTCAAAACGGCAATCAAGACTCACTCAGACTCGCGTCCGCTCCCCGCCGCTGACACCCAGGCGTATGCGATCCTGTCGCTCATCGCCGTCTCCGGTGAACTCCCGACAGACCAAATCAGCCGCCTGTCAGGTGGACGCCGGTACAAGGAAAAAGTGATTAAGTCACTCAAGGCTGACAGGCTCATCATCACCTATTACCGTGACAAACTCCGCGGTCACAGGCTCACGGCAAAGGCAAAGGAGCTGCTGTTGGCCGATAACCCCGCCCGGTTTGAGTTTTACTTGACAGGCAACACCGAAACCAACGCGCTCAAGAGCGAAATCACTCGCCGTCTGCGGCTCCATCGTATCGCGGAAACGACCGTCACCATGCAGAACGCCGACGCTTCGGTTTTTAGGGACGATAAGCCGGATATTTTCTACCCCGCCGACGGAAAGCCTACGCCGCTGACCGGCCTCTCCACCTCGGCGTTTTATGGCTCCCGCGAAATCAAGGAGATAGGTGCCGGGTCCACCGTGATCCGTGGGGCGCGGATGGCCGGCGTCCTGCTCGCGGACACCGCCGCCTATATCGTCTACAACACCGGCGCCTCGCTGATGAAGTGGGACTATAAGCCGGAAATGCGGGCTAAAGCCCTGCTGACCGCGCTTCTCTGCCGTGAGCGATTGTCCGGCGTGTATGGCACTAACGATGTTAAGGGTCTTATGCTCGGCGACGACATGGAGACGGCCTATCAGATGATGACCAGCACGGGCGGCGTCAAACGCAGCTACTTTGTGCTCGACGGCAACTATGACAATTTCCTCTATCTCCCCAATGACCACGCGGGCGAGACGGTTCTGCGGATTCTTTGCAGTAAGGCTCTGACCGACGAGCTGAACCGTATCCTCGCCGTGAATCTAAAACCCCGCGCGCCCGGCCTGCCGGTTGAACATGACGCGCTTGACGATAACGGCGCTCCGGTGCTGTTCGGCTACAGCTTCGATATGCAGCGGATTATCCGCTTCGATTCCGCGCTGCGGCTTCACAGCCGGACGGGGACGCTCATCTGCTTTGATTTTCAGGCGGACGTTCTGCGGCGCTACTGCTCGGAAAACACGCGGTTTCAAACCATTGACCTGACTAAGCTCGAAAGGAGGTTTTTCCCATCAGAATGAAACGATTATTACGCGCGCTGCCCATTCTGCCGGTGCTGCTCGGCGTCCTGCTCTACGCGGGCGGCTACATTGCCCAGTTCGCCGGCAACTACAGCGCATGGCAGAAAGCCGGCGGCGTTCCCGGCGACGGCACTTCGCCGTTGCCACCGTCCGCCGCGCCGCTTGATTGTATCCGGGCCGTCTTCACCCCACCCTACGGAATCATCGGAATCGCCATCTGTCTCGGACTGTTCGTGCTGCTGTTCGTTCTGGTGATGAAGCTGGGCTTCGGTGACAAGGGCGAATACGACCGTGACCGCAACCTGATTTACTCGAACAAGGGCACTTACGGCACGGCGGGCTTTATGACAGAGCGCGAGATGATCGGTATCCTCGATCTTGTGCCGGATGTCCGCAAAAACAGCGGCACGATTTTGGGGCGGATCGACAAAAATGTAGTCTGCGTGCCGGAAAAGAGCGACCTCAACAGAAATCTCGCCGTGTACGGCTCAAGCGGTTCCAAAAAGACTCGGGCCTTCGCGGTCAATATGGTGCTCCAATGCGTAAAGCGCGGAGAATCCCTGATAATAACAGATCCAAAATCTGAAATGTACGAAAAAACCAGCGCCTATGCGCGGGAGATGGGCTGCGTTGTCAAGGTGTTCAATCTTGTTTCGCTGGAAAACAGCGATTCTTGGAACTGCCTTTCGGAGATTGAGGGGCAGGAACTGACGGCGCAGCTGTTCTGCGATGTCGTGATCAAAAACACCGGCTCGGAACGTGGCGATCATTTCTGGGACAGCTCGGAACTAAACCTACTCAAGGCACTGGCGCTCTATGTGGAGCAGGGCTACCCGCCGGAGTCAAAAAATATCGGCGAGGTCTACAAGCTTCTGACGATGAACTCTGAGCAGCAGCTAAACAGTCTCTTTGACATCCTCCCCTATGAACACCCGGCCAAAGCGCCCTACAGCATTTTCAAGCAGGCCAGCGAGACGGTGCGCAGCGGTATCATCATTGGTCTCGGTTCCCGGTTGCAGGTGTTCCAGAACCGGCTGATCCGCCAGATTACGAGCCGGGATGAGATCGATCTGGAACTGCCTGGCAAAAAACAATGCGTCTATTACTGCATTACATCAGATCAGGACAGCACCTTCGATTTTCTCAGTTCGCTGTTTATATCGTTCCTGTTTATTAAGCTCACGCGCTACGCCGACAAGTATTGCCCCGACGGCAGGCTGCCTGTTCCGGTGCATATTCTGGGTGAAGAGCTGCCCAACGTCGGGGTCGTTCCCGACCTATCGCGCAAAATCTCGGTCATTAGATCCAGGAATATAAGCATGTCATGCCTGTTCCAGAATTTAGCGGGCATGCAGAACCGCTATCCCTACAATCAGTGGCAGGAGATTCTGGGTAACTGCGATACGCAGCTGTTCCTCGGCTGCACGGACGAGCTTACGGCGACCTTCATCAGCGATCGCACGGGCGAGGCGTCCGTCCACGTGTCCAGTAAAGCCAAAATGCTCGGCACTTGGCGCATTTCCGACTACACGCCGGAGTACCGGGAAACGAGCGGCGTCGGCAAGCGCAAGCTGCTGACGATGGACGAGGTGCTGCGGCTTCCGACCGATAAGGCGTTGGTCATTCTGCGGGGCCAGAAGGTGCTTCAGGTGGATAAGTACGATTACAGCAACCATCCCGACGCGAAAAAGCTGCGCCCGGCCAAAGCCTCGGAATATGTGCCGGCATGGCAAAAATTGACCGTCAGCCCTGAACCAGCGGCGTATTCGCCGCCGGAACGCAAACCGGCAAAACCTCCCGCGAAGCCGCCCGCCGCTCGGCCAAAGAAAAAGACGGGGCCGCCGGTCCCGTCCCCACCTGCGGAAAAGCCGATTGCTGTTCAAAAGGACACCGAAAAACCGGCAATCGTACAGAGCGATAAAGATTCCATTATGTCATAAAATTTTAAGGAGGTTCACCATGCCAAGAAAGAAAATCGAAGACCCCGAACTGACCCCGGCCGCCGAAGAAATTGCGGGCGGCGACATCCTCATGGAAACGGACATTCCGCCGGAAGAAACCGAATCGGACGAGTACACCGCCCCCGCCTATGAATCCGAGGACGGAGAATCCCCGCCGGCAGCGGAAACCGGCGACACGGGCGGAGACGGTCCCACAGACGCCGAGGCCGAAGAACCCGCCCCCATTGAGGTTCTCGTCCCTGCTGACGATCCGCCGCTTGAGGAAAATCTTCAAGGTGGGGAAACCGCTCCCGGTGACAGTATGCCGCTTGGTGACCCGGTTCAGGAACCCGCGCCGTCTGAGAGGGTTGAAAAGCCCACCCCAAGAGCGTCGCGGAAAAAGAAGCCGCCCGGTGTTGAGTCCGTTCCGGCGGAGGTTCCACCTGAAACGCCGAAGCCCGGAGCTACCTCGCGCCGCCGAACCTCAGCGCCGCCGGTACTCACCGTTGAGGCTCACGACGAGGTGGAGACCCAGGCCGACCGTGAAGATGTGGTGTGGCACGAAATCCACAACGCCTACCGCACCCGGAAAATTCTCACCGGCGTGCTGGGCGGCATTGAACAGCTCGAAAACCATAAAACCCTCGTGATCGTCTACTACAAGGAGTTTCGTATCGCCATCCCCATGAGCGAAATGATGCTCAATATTGCCGGCACCGAGGGACAGAATTACGACGAGCTCATGCGGCGGCAGAACAAGCTGCTGAATAACATGCTGGGCGCCGAGATCGACTTTATGGTTAAGGGTATCGATGCCAAGGCCCGCAGCGTGGTTGCGAGCCGCAAAGACGCCATGCTGAAAAAGCGCCGTACCTTCTACATGG
>JAISJJ010000125.1 GCA_031261585.1 Oscillospiraceae bacterium | reverse complement strand
GAATCACGAGTTAAAAATTGCGTGTCTCGCGTCCTCGTAGGGGGCGATGTCCACATCGCCCCTGCTTTCTCGCTGAGCGCAACTCTGTCATTCAGAGCGAAGCGAAGAATCTCACGCGCGCGACCTGCCCCCACCTGTCATTCTGAGCGAAGCGAAGAATCCCCTTGATATTGATTCGCCGTTCTCGTCCTCGTAGGGGCGGGGTCTACCCGCCCTTTGCAGAATCTCATATCGCGACTTGCGTCGCGGGCTATGCTCTGCTTTTCGCAACTCTGTCCGCGCTCGCCGCGCGGCGTTACTTTCTGTCGAGAGAAAGTAACCAAAGCTCGTTGGTTACACCGCGCCGTTATCGCTTCCGTGAGACGCGCGAACGGCAGCGGTGGCGATGGTGGGCAAAAACCGCGACTTCCTTTTACCGAGAACAGCAGTGTCAGCGGAGTTCGCGGCGAATCACTCCAAAACCAATCGGCATTGCGGCAAATCGGGTGCGTCACGTCACGTTAAAAGTCTCTGCGGCTCGTTTCGCTGCCGCACATTAACGGGTTTCATGGTCTCGGTTCTCGCGCACCGTCGCGGTTTATGTAGGGGCGCGTGGTCGCCCTGTTTTGGTCTGCACGGGTTCAACTCGTGATTCGCATTAATCGTCCTCCCCATCAAAGCGGAAATCAGGTAAAAAGAAAAGGGTGAAAATTACACAAAATTTGATTGACTATTGCGCAGATTCATGATACAATCGTACAAAATCCAACAATAATGGAGGTAAATTCATGTTCTTCCACACCTACGATCCCCTGAGTCCCGAGATCGTCGCCGCAAAGGTCGCCGCGAAACCTCGCCCCGCCGCCGATAAGTACTGCGGCGCGCTCGTCGGCAAGACGCTGAAACTCAAACTGACGGGCGAGTTCGCGCCGACGCAACTCGACTACACGTTCGCGTCCGACGCGGAACTGACCGTCACCGAGAACGGCAAGACGTACACCGCACCGTACGGCGCAACGTCGCTCGGCGAGATCACGCTGTTCTCGCACCTGATCCCCGGTGAGACGCGCGGCTGGCACGTCGTACTTGACCGCAAAACCGAGTTGGTGACGGCGTTTGAGACGTGGTTCGGCACGTCGGTTCCCGTCGGCGGCGATCTGTTCGGCATGAAACAGCCGACGCACTACCGCGAGATTCCGCGCGAGATTCAGCGTCACTACCACTTCGGCTACGTCGACAACGGTCAGGCGGCACCCGAAAAACTGCACACGACGACGAACCGCCTTGAAGGTCGCGGTCTGCACTGGGCGTACAGTTGCGGCAGTGAGAATCTGACGTTCTTCCCCTCTGTCGTCTGTTCGCTGACCACATGGCTCGACGAGCCGCAGGACGCGGTGTCGGTCACGTATCCGTCCGACTACATACGCATCAACGACGAGTATTACATCTACGCAAAATGGGGCGTTGAGTTCGCGGGTGAAGCGTGGATTGAGGTGCTTGACCTGTTCGACCTGAAAGCCGTCGGTCTGAAATACGGCTTCAACGAGGACGACGAGGTCGTCTACGATCTGCACACCGCAAAGCTCACGGTCACGGGCGACGCTGCCCACCTTGAGACGATCACGGTGAACGGCGACAAGGCACCGCCGATGGCGATGCTGCAGGGCAAGGGCGCGCGTTACGCGTACCGTCCGAAAGACATGGATCCGCCCATGACGCACGACGAGGCGTATGAAGCCGCGAAAACGCAGCGCATCTTCGAGTTCGGCGGTCCGAACATCATGATGAGCGGCAACACGCTTCCGTTCACGTACTTCCTCGTCGGCAAGCAGTTCAAGCTGACATACGACCACGTACAGACCCCGTACGCGTGGAGTGCCGCGAATATCCCCGCGATACTGCCGACAGAGTACGAGTACGACGTGGTGTCGAATGAGACGCTGAAATGGCGCGTCCCCGGCGGCGATTGGGTCGAGGATAAGTACGTCTGCTTTGAGCCCGCGAAGGACATCTACTTCTTCTCGCACATGCTGACGGGCAACAAGGACGACAAGGGCGACATACTGTACGCGAACGTGTCGCAGGCTGTTGACTTCTCTACGGGACTCTCAACGTGCGTGTACGCGCGCGTCGGCTCGTGGACGAGCGAGTGGGAAATCGGCGCGACGTGCCTGTTCGGTACCGCCGAGGGCGAGGGTATCGCCACCGCACCGTTCTCCAAGCGTCACGGCTACTCGACTGACTTCGTCGGCAAGACGCTCGCGTGGGCGTACTCCGACTCGATGAGCAGCATCCACACGTACTCCTCGCCCGTGAGCTACTCATGGACGATCTTCCAGGACGACAACTCGGGCGGCGCGACGTGGTCCAGCCCCGGTTTCTTCGTGAAACTGCGCGACGACGCGTATCTGTTCCAGTGGGTCGAGGAAAACTGCAACGGCAGTCAGGGTCTCGTGTGCTACAACCCGCAGATTCTGCACGACGGCGGCTTCTTCTTCGGTCTCGGTCACACAGGTCTGTCGCTGAACATCACAGGCGCGTTCGCGCGTCAATTGGGGCAGTTCGATATTAAGAAGTATTTTTAGAATTTTGAGCACAGTTCAGGCGCAGGGGCGGGGTTAACCCGCCCTTGCGTGCGTTATTTTGGATATACGCAAGGGCGGGTTAACCCCACCCCTACGACAACGCGAATCTATAATCAGAGTACCGCAAATTTTCAACGCTATATCCCCTCCCCACGCAAAAACCCCATTGACAACACCACCGCTATGTGCTACAATACAGTTGAACAGTTGCTCAACCATAGATTCAGGAGATACCGCCCATGACCGCACCTATCTGCGATGCCACAATAATCCACGAGGACGTTGTAAACGCCGTGCGCGCGTCGTTGCCTGAGGACGGCACGATGATGAAGCTCGCGGAGCTGTTCGCCGTGCTCGGCGACGGTACGCGCGTGAAAGTGCTGTGCGCGCTGCAACGCGCGGAGATGTGCGTGTGCGATATCTCGGCGTTGCTCGGCATGTCGAAGTCCGCGATCTCGCACCAACTGCGCACATTGCGTCAGGCGAAACTCGTGCGGTACCGCCGCGACGGTAAAAATGTCTACTACGCGCTCGACGACGAACACGTCGGCAGCGTATTTGCGCAGGGACTTGCACACGTGCTCGAATAGCGGCATACACTATATCAGTGCTGTTTATTTTTTCACTAAACAGTTGAACATTTGTTCACACGAACATTCAAGGAGGTTTACCCGATGCGGTGGTACTTCATTTTACTCTGGGCGGCGGCTTATATAGCCGTCGGCTATCCAACATTCGCCAAAACCGTGCGTAACATCTTAGGGCGCGAGTGTGACGACGACGATTGCGCTTGCCATGGCGACGACAACGAGCGCGAATCGCTGTTTAACCGCATATTTGACGAGAATCTGCTCATGGCGGTCGCGGCAATCGGCGCGTTCGCCATCGGCGAGTACGTCGAGGGTGCCGCCGTTCTCGTGCTGTACAGATTCGGCGAGTACTTGCAGGATAAGGCGACGGGTCGTTCGCGCGGCTCAATCGAGGCACTGATGGACATACGCCCCGACTTCGCGAACGTGCGGCGCAATGGCGCAACCGAGCGTGTCACCCCCGAATCCGTCACCGTCGGCGAGATCATCGTCGTCGCACCCGGCGAGCGCGTTCCGCTCGACGCTGAGATTTTCGACGGGCGCACGTCGCTCGACACCGCCGCGTTGACGGGCGAACCGTTGCCGCGCGATGTCGGTATCGGCGACACGATTCTCGCGGGCATGGTCAATATCTCGGGCGTTATCACGGCAACGGTGATCCGACCCTACGGCGAATCGGCTACGGCGCGTATTCTCGAGATGACGCAAAATGCCGCCGCGCACAAGGCGAAAACCGAGCGTTTTATCACGCGTTTCGCACGGTACTACACGCCGTCCGTCGTCGGCGCGGCGATACTGCTCGCGGTGATTCTCATCGCAGCGGGCGGGAACATCGCGGACAGCGTGCGGCGCGCGCTCGTGTTTCTCGTCGCGTCATGCCCGTGCGCGCTCGTGATATCGGTGCCGCTCACGTTCTTCGCGGGTATCGGCGGCGCGGCAAAACTCGGCATACTCGTCAAGGGTGCGAACTACCTCGAACAACTCGCGAAAGCCGATGTCGTCGTGTTCGACAAGACGGGGACGCTCACGACGGGCAAATTCACCGTCATCAACGCCCCTGATCCGCGCGTACTCGAACTCGCGGCGTACGCCGAGTTCTACTCGACGCACCCTATCGCGGTGTCGATTCGCAACGCGTACAGCGGAACACTCGTCGAGACGCGCATCACGGAGTACGAGGAGATCGCGGGTCGCGGTGTGCGCGCCGTCGTCGATGGTGCCGCCGTTATCGAGGTGATTCGCGGCTCGGGCGCGGGTGTCGATGTGTACGAGAACGGCGTTGTGATCGGGCGCATTGAGCTGTCCGACACGATCAAATCCGACGCGAAAGACGCGGTTGCGCGTCTGCGTGACCTCGGTGTGCGCCAAATCGGCATGTTCACGGGCGACGCGAGCGCGGAGGCGGATCGCGTCAGTGCGCAAATCGGTCTTGACTTCGTGCGCAGCGGACTGTTGCCGCACGAAAAAACGGAGCAACTGCCCGAGAGCAACGGCGCGGTCGTGTTCGTCGGCGACGGCATAAACGACGCGCCGACGCTGAAACGCGCCGACGTGGGTGTCGCGATGGGCGGTATCGGCTCCGACGCGGCACTCGAATCCGCCGACATCGTGCTGATGAGCGACGAACCGTCGCGCCTGCCCGACGCGATAAAAATCGCCCGAAAAACTCAGACGATTGTGCGGCAAAATATCGTTTTCGCGCTCGCGGTAAAAGCCGTGGTGCTGATTCTCGGCGCGGCGGGCATCGCGACAATGTGGGCGGCGGTGTTCAGCGACGTAGGTGTAGCCCTGCTCGCAGTGCTGAACGCGACACGGGCGAGGGCGTTGAAATAGGAACTTTCACACGATGCAATTTTAATGTTCAAACTTTTGAGTAATAACGATTGACGTATCAATATCCAGAACATAATCTGCAACGATATCCTCCGAAAAAACCAACTCGTCAAAATGGTACATACGACAAAACAAGGCAACAAAATTATCAGCATCACATTTAGACATAGTCTGATAAAGCATCCATTTCAGTTTTCCAACGGAACACTTTTTTCCAGTCAACAACGCTTTGGTCTTGTACCCCGCTATTTCAATTATCATAAGTCACACGCTCTTTCCGCTACCGTTCACGCAATCAGACGGCATACTGCCGCGCATATCAATAATCCAAATCTTCCAGTAACTCTACCGCGCCCGCTACGAAATCTCGGCACTTCGTTTGGAACAGACCCTGCGCGCGCGCTTCCGCCATGCCCTCGGGCGTTGACGTGTCCACGCCGAGCAGGTCGCGACACCGCAGACAGCCGTTGCGCCGCTCAAATTCGCGCAAAAACTCCCTTGTGCGCTCCGCACCCTCCTGTTTCGCGGCGATGTCACCGCGTTGCGAATGACCGTGCGCCGCCCCGATAGCCATGACGGCACCCGTCGCCGCGCCGCATATCTCGCCGCGCCGCACTCCCCCGCCGAAACCCGTCGCGATGCGCAACGCCGTCTCCTCGTCCGTGCCGTAGTCCTCGGCAAACGCCGCGAACACCGCCTGAGCGCAGTTGAAACCGCTCGAAAACAGGTCGAGCGCGCGTTCTGTTTTTTCAGACATGATTTACCTCCTGTTGCGGAACCACTCTTCCGCCAATATTGTGTATTTGGTTTCGTCAATCACTGTAAAAATTAAACTTATCAGCAAACAAATATACCCCTAACACGGCATTAAAACCCGTTGCCGCGAATACACTGAACCGCTCGAACACTCCGAACATCTCTTGCGGGGAGGCATTTGTACCAACCGCTCCTATGCACATCACGGCGAGTGCGACAGCAGCCCACGTTGCCAGCGATATATTATTTTTCTTGCGAAAGCCCCCGATTATAATACATATCAGCGGCACTATTGAGAGCAGCACCACCGCTACTGTGACGGCGATGTGCATTGCGTTTTGAAAAGTCATCTGCGCATTGTCGCCCGTGAGCGGAAACGCAGCGTAGCCGACGGCGGAAACCCAGTTCATACCCGCGAAAAGGCAAATGCCGATATGCAACGTCTTGTTCAGCCTGTTTCCAATAAAAACACATACAAGCATAACACAGACTATCCCGCAAACGCTGTAAAGAGAAGACAGTTGATTCCACAGTGCGAGTGACGGGGCGTTAGCCGCGCTTAAATCGCTGACCGCTTGACTTTTCCAGTCGTAATCGGGGTATGCGAGCGGAGAGAATACGACTGCTGCCGTATAAGACAGCAGACTGACGATACCCAAAAGCCCCAACCGATTTATTAATGTTCGTGTTTTCATCTTCAAATCGCTTTCACATACCTGTCGCGGAACCACTCTTCCGCCAAAATCGCGTATACAGCCTCGTCAATCCATTCGTTGTCCACACGCGCCCAAAACGCTTTGACGTGCGTCGCCTCGCGGCGCATATTGTTGCGCTCCATCACGCGGCGCGACCCGTAATTCACGGCGGCGCACGGCGCGAAAATGCGGCGCAATTTCAGCTCCTCGAATCCGAATCGGATCAGTTCGCCGCCGAGTTCCGTACCGTAACCGTGTTTCCAATGATCCGTGTGCAGAATCCAGCCGAGTTCCGCCGTGTCACCCGCGTCGTCCGCGTAAATCCCGCAACTGCCGATAACCGCGCCTGTCTCACTCAGGACTACGGCGAAATCGAAGTCGCGGCGCGGCTCACGTGTCGCGTTATCGATGGTGTGACTGATGAAATTGCGCGTCGCCTGCTCGTCGTTCGGACCCCACGCCATGTCGCGTGTTCGCGGGGTTGCCCGCCCACGCGTGAACCGCGCCGAAGTCGTCGAATGTGAGCGGACGCAGCGTCAAGCGCGGCGTGGTGAGAACCGTCACCGCAACGCACCTGTCAGGCTGTCGTCGTCGTACACCCAGTCGCGCACGTGCGTCATGTTGAACTCGCCGTCCGTCGTGCGCGCTATCACGCGCGTGATGCCCGCGTTGATGATCACGCGGCGGCACATCGAGCACGATGCGGCGTCGATAATCTCGTTCGTCTTTGCGTCGCGCCCCGCGAGGTACAGCGTCGCGCCGAGCGTGTCGCGCCGAGCCGCCGAGATAATCGCGTTCATCTCCGCGTGGACACTGCGGCACAGCTCATACCGTTCGCCGTTGGGAATGTTCAGGTTCTCGCGTGTGCATACACCGAGGTCGAGACAATTGCGGCGACCTCGCGGCGCGCCGTTGTAGCCCGTCGCGACGATCTCATCGTTATGTACGATGATCGCACCGTACCGCCGACGCAGGCACGTCGACCGTTCGAGTACAGTTTCGGCAATATCGAGATAGTAGTTGTCCTTGTCGCGTCGTGTCACGCGGATCACCCCCAACAAAATTTTCGGCGTTGCGCAACGCAAGTCACGCTAAGCGCGCTGAGCGCAAGTTTTGACCATTGTATCACGGTTTGTGTTTTTTTGCAATATTTCTCTTGATTTTTTTCACGTTATGTAGTACAATACCGCAGTGACCGGGTGTGGCGCAGTCGGTAGCGCGCCTGCTTTGGGAGCAGGAGGCCGTGAGTTCGAATCTCGCCACTCGGACCAAATGCCGAGCAAACGCTGACCGATCAACGCGCGCCGCCGCAACGCGGCGTTTCCCCGTGCCGCAGCACGAGCGACGGGAGGGCTTCGCCCGACCGAGCGAATAATTTGTGATTCGCGTGCGCAATGTCTGCCGACACCGTTCAAAACGCTGACCGATCAACGCGCGCCGCCGTAACGCGGCGTTCCCCGTGCCGCAGCGCGAGCGACGGGAGGGTTTCGCCCGACCGAGCGAATAAATAAGGAGAGATGGCCGAGCGGTCTAAGGCACCGGTCTTGAAAACCGGCAAAGGGCAACCTTTCGTGGGTTCGATTCCCACTCTCTCCGCCAAACGCACAAGCCCCGCAATCGCTGTAATTAGAGCGATTGTGGGGCTTGTTTGGTGTGTGGGGTGGTTGCGATTGAGGGAGTTTTGCGTGGGCGGCGGATTGAAATAGTGCTCTATCTATACAAACTAAACAGCTAAACAAACTGAAATTTTGATGTTTATGAGAAAAAAAGCTTGAATTTCACATAAATTCGGTGTATAATCTAACTATAAATAGAAAATGTACAGGAGGCTTTATGTCCATAAGGGATAAAGTTCGCGAGAGGGCGGGAAAAGAAGACGTAGTGGGACACTTAATAAAAGCCACTTACCATTTGTTTACTCACCCGTACATTCAACCTGTGACAGCACTTTTGGCAACAACCGGAATGTCCGTACTAACAAACCTAATCACGAACGACGATCCACCGCCAAGTGCCATTGCGTGGTTCATTGTATTAGCTGTGGTGTTCGTTTTGGCGCAGACTGCATTTATCTTTGCGAACACCCACAGTAAAAGAAAAATATCTGATAATATGTGGTTTCAAAGTGCGCTAAACGGACAAGCCACCACAAATATTAGCATAGCGCGTGATACTGCAGATTTGTTAAACGATGTGATCGAACATAAGACCAAGGGCTCACGAGTCGCGATAGATACTGCTAAGCGCATGGCGGGACTCCAGATAATTGGACTAAAGCTGTGTGAGAGTATTTATAATGTAATTCAGCAATTTGAGGCACCGCAGACACGCGTGACGATATTTCAGCTTTTCCAGGGTTATAAACAAGATGGAACAACATATATTTTCACAAAGATGATGGCTTACCACAACGTCGAAAATAGCCGACCACGTACATTCGCAACTGAGTTTCGCATAGAAGGGGCAATCAAGGATACCGACCCCTATCACGTCAAAATATTCAAATCATATAATGGAGCAGAAACAGAAAAATACCAACACCGCACAATTTATTGTTTAAAAGGGAAATCGGAGATCAAAGAACATTTTGCCCCTATTCTTTCCAATTCGAGAGAATGCAACATAGAGCAATATATTGGTGTGCCAGTTAGGAATAATAATGGAGAGATTGTTATGTTGCTCCAAATTGACACAAGTGACAAACCCAACATACTCGGCAACACGCAGAAAGAAATGGAAGAACTCGTTCAGAACATTCTCTTTCCCTACACCGAAATATTAAGAGTATCTTTCTACCGAGAGCGACTACTCGAAGAACTTATGTAGTGGGCTTGTTTCTGTGTAAATAACATAAATATAAGTGAGGATTACCATGAGTAGACATAAGCCGCGGATCAGACAAAATTCACCAAATACCCCCGTCGGTCGCGTTAACGACACAAGAAAAAACAAACCAGTAAATGTTAACAAGCCTGTTACACCTATAAAGACAATAAATAGGATATACTGTTCTGTTTCTGGGTATAATTTTGATCCCAAAGATATTGTCGCAATAAAGAAAGCGGCAAGTTATAAGTATGCACAAGCGCAAGTCGAACTGAAGACTTCCTGTAGACTCATCACGATCCCCACAGTTAAGACGAAGTAATGTAGCGGCTATATGACGTTCTCTTTTTTTCATGCGTGAAGATGCATGAACACGCACGCATAAACACATTCAAACACCAAAGCGCAAACACAACACATAGGAACCAAGTACAACGCAAAAGTTGTTTTATAGTCCACCCCGCAAAAATTCGCACATATTCTGCGCCCTCACATAAATCTTTTCCACTTTCGCCAAAGGTGTGGACAAATGACGCTAACGGGTTGATTTTGAGCGAAATCTTATGTAGGGGTCGGTCTTGACCGACCCGCCACTGTTTGTCTCGGTCGCGGGCGGGTCAAGACCCGCCCCTACGATAACGCGAATCCGTAATTGATTTTCAGCGCGATGTGTCCCCACCCCCTCCAAATAATCATTGACAAATTCCAAATTTGTGTTAAAATATAGATTAAAGTCGGGAGTTTGTATGTCTCAATTCGGAGACGGAAATTCCCCACTCGGAAAAGGAGCAAAAAATGCAAGAAATACAACCAAATCACGGAAGAAAAGTCAAATTATTGATAGTACTGGTGTCGGCGTTGCTGTGCATCGGACTCTTGTTCGCCGTTGTGCTAACCGTTCAAGCCACCCCTGAGGAGGACTCACTCTCATCTCACATAGCCTCGGAACTGGCATACTCGAACTCCGAGTCAACGAGCGAGCGGTTTGCATCGATGTACTCTTCGTTGCAAAGTTACATGTCTGAGTCAACGTCTGAATACCCGTCGGTTTCCACGTCGAACTCCGTCTACCAATCCGAATCGAGATCGGAATCGCTCTCGGAGTACCCGTCGGTGTCGACATCGAACTCTAACTCGCAGTCCGTATCGAGATCAATCTCGCTCTCGGAGTACCCGTCGGTATCGACGTCGAGATCGGTATCAGTCTCAACTTCCGTGTCGGCTTCGGTCTCTGCGTATCCGTCAGTGTCCACGTCGCGGTCTGTCTCGACATCGGTATCGCGGTCTGACTCAATCTCGCAGTATCCGTCGGTGTCGACATCGCGGTCGGTATCAAACTCAATCTCTATATCGACATCGGTCAGCCAGTACCCGTCGGTGTCAAGATCGCAGTCGACATCGGACTCGCACTCGCTCAGTGTAGTGAACGCGGATAACGGGATCATCTACACCCTCGGCGGCGGCACGCTCGCCATCGGTTCACCCACGGAATACACGAAAAAGACCGTGGCGCAGACGGTAGTCCTGCTCGATCCCACACCCGCGAACGCATACACGTACTTCATGGGCTGGCAGCTCACCTCCGCACCGAGCGGCGTGACGCTCGCGGGCGACACGCTCTACATACCCGCAAACGTGAGCGGCGCGATCAGACTGACCGCGATCTGGCGTTCATACGGCATCAACCGTGACGACCACGTGTCGTACGTCAACGGTTATTCCGACAACACGTTCCGCCCCGACTCCCCCATCACACGCGCCGAAGCGGCGACAGTCCTGTTCCGCCTGACCATCGACTCGACGAAGAACGCGTCGAGAGCATCACGTTTCACCGATGTCAAGGCCGGCGATTGGTACGCGCAAGCCGTCAACTACATGGCGTCGATTGAGGTCGCGGCAGGTTATACGGACGGTACGTTCAAGCCCGACCAGTACATCTCGCGCAAGGAACTCACGGTTCTCGTGACACGTTGGCTCGCGGTGCAGATTGAAACCTCCACAACAAGCCCGTTCGTCGATCTCTCAAAAACCGATTACGCGTACAACTACGTCGTGACGTTCTACAATAACGGTTGGATCACGGGCTACCCCGACGGCACGTTCAAGCCCAACCAGAACATCACGCGCGCGGAGTTCGTCACGATCATCAACCGCATATTGAAGCGTTCCGTGCGCCTGTCCGACGTGTCGACCACGTATCGCAACCTGTACAGCGATGTAAACCCGACGTACTGGGCGTTCACGGACATCATCGAGGGTTCCGTGTCCCACAGACACACGTATAACAGCAGCGGCGTCGAAATCTGGTACTAAGACGCTCAGCGCGAAACACTTGCATAATAACGCGCCCGATGGTATAATTCACATACCGTCGGGCGCGTTTTCGCGCCGATTTGAGAGGTGAGACTATGCGAAACGAACGCGAAATGACCGACCTGATACTCTCCGTGGCGAACGCGGACGAGCGAATACGCGCCGTGATTCTGTGCGGTTCGCGCGCGAATCCGCTTGCGCCGCGCGACAAGTACATGGATTACGACATCGTGTACCTCGTCGACGATGTCGTGCCGTTTTTCGACAATCCCGCGTGGATCACCGCACAATTCGGCAAACCGCTGATCGTGCAGATGCCCGAGACGATGCGCTATCCCGAGGGCGACGGCAACTTCAACTATCTCGCGCTGTTCGGCGACGGCAACCGCATAGATCTGAGTTTCGTCAAAGGCACATACCCCGACGACGGCGAACCGTGTGTCGTGCTGCTCGACAAGGACGGGCGTGCGCGCAATATTCCGACGCGCGACGGCGCGGCATGGCACATCGTCGAGCCGCCGTCCGCGCTCGATTTTTACTCGTGCTGCAACGAATTTTGGTGGTGCATGAACAACGCCGCAAAAGGTATCGCGCGCGGCGAACTGCCGTACGTCATGCACATGCTGAACGATATCGAGCGCGTTGAGCTGGAAAATATGCTGTCGTGGTACATCGGCGTGACGACGGATTTCAGCATCTCTGTCGGCAAGATGTGCAAGTACCTCAAGCGTTATCTGCCGCCCGAGCTGTACGCGCGGTACGCTGAGACGTTCTCCGACAGCGATTACGCGCATATTTGGGCGGCAATCGACGCGATGTGCGCTCTGTTTCACGATACCGCACTCGCCGTCGCGGAGTATTGCGGCTTTACGTATCGGCAGGACGAGGAGGACGGTTTGCGGCGGTATCTTGAGTTGGTGAAAAATGGCTGATATCGCGCGGATTTACGCATCGCTACTCGCCCGCTACGGCGACCCGCACTGGTGGCCTGCGCGCACGCCGTACGAGATGATCGTCGGCGCGATTCTGACGCAG
>JAISJJ010000122.1 GCA_031261585.1 Oscillospiraceae bacterium | reverse complement strand
GTCCGTGCGCGTTTGACTGTTCTAAAACAGATTAGCCGTTGTACTTCTTGCTCGGGTCGACGAAGTCGAGATCGGACTTCGCCATGCCGAATCCGCCTGTGTCGAAGTTGAACACGGGGGGCGGTGCGTCCTTGTCCGCATCGGGGGGCGGCACGATCGGACCCGCCGCGCGGACGTCGTAACCCTCGCGGATAGCCGCCATCTTGCCCGACTCCGCCTGACGCTCGGGCGTTGCGCGCACTGCCGCGAGATCAGCTTCGCCGCCGGGATACGTGAGGTAGCGGAAACGCTCGTACTGTATCTCGATCATGCGCGGTGCCTGATCGTACGGGATCACGAGGAAGATGTTGTCCTCGATGCCCTTTTTGAGCCATGTCGCGAGCACTTGCGGGTCGAGTCCGTTCTTGTGAATCGACGCGAGGAAGCCCTGCGTCTTTTCGGAGACGTTGTAGCCCGTGTTTTGCAGATTTTCGGGGCGATTGAGCGCGGCTTCGTAGATGTGCGAATTGATGTTCGCGGGGCAGAGCGCGGAGACACCGATGTTGTACGGTTTGAGCGCGTTGTAGTACGATTCGAGCAGGTTCAGCACACCCGCTTTCGCGGCGGAGTACGGAGCCGTGGACGGACCCGCTTCTGTCGCGCCCCAAGACACGGTGGACGCGATGTGACCGCCCTTGCCTTTTTTGATCATGCGCGGCACGAACGTCACCAGTCCGTTGACCACGCCGCCGAAACACACGCCGACGACCCAGTCATAATCATCGTATGTACTCGCTTCGGCAGGTCCGAACGTGTTGACGCCCGCGGTGAGGATCAGCAGGTCGATTGTCTCGCCGTAGACCTTCTCGATCTCGTCCGCCGCCGCCGCAAACGCCTTGCGGTCTGTGACATCGAGCTTGATCGCGTAGTCAGCCGCGCCGCTCTTGATGGCTTCGTTGAGACGCTGACGGTTCATGTCGGCGATGACGACTTTCGCGCCCGCCGCCGTGAAAACCTGCGCCTGTCCGAGACCCGCGCCCGACGCGCCGCCGGTGATGAATACGATTTTGTCTTTGAAATCTTTCATTATACGCTCCTTGTTGGAAGTTTGATGTGGATATTGTACAACTTCCCGGACCAAAAAGCAATAGTCTTTTGCTATTTTCCGAAAAATCGTTTGATTTTTCCTATTATCTCAAAAATACGAAATTTCACCTTTGTGTCGCCGCTGTCGATGTCCTCGGTGATCAGGCGAATCTCGTCCTCGTCAAGCTCGCTGAACGCCTCCTCGACCTCCTCTGCCACCGCGATTTCGCGGCACAGCGGCGGGTACACGACACACCACCAGTTGCGCCCCGCGCCGTCGCCGATAGTCACGCGCAGTGACTCGTACGCGCCTGCGGGCAGCGTGAAATGCTCGTACAGCCGCGTCGGGAAGTCCTCGGACGTGAGCGTCGCGGACACAGTGTAGCCGTACCCCGCGTCGGCGATCACGCGCTGTGCGGCGGCGAGGATGTCGCCCATGTGGTCGTTGATGATGCGCAACCCCTCGTCGCGCGTCGTCGCGGCTCTCATCGGCTCGGCGAGCGTGTCGAGTACCGCGTCGCGCACCGCGAGTTTCAGCGACTGATCCGCGTCCGTGTCGGAGTTTGCCACGACGTGCAGGCGCACGAGCTTGTTTGAGAGTTCCGTCTGCCGCGATGAGAACGCGGTGGCGACGAGCATTGTTATCGCGAGCGCGAGCAGTACGGCGGTCTCGGCATGTTTGAGTTTCATTTTGACGCTCCTTAGTATGTAGTGATTTGCACGGATTATAGCCGCGTTTTCGGCGGTCTAAACATGCAGTTTGACTAAAAAGTTGACAAAATGAATACAATATGATATATTAGCAGGAAAAAAGACGCACAACACTCCTCACAGATAACAAAAACCCCATACGGCACTCATCGAAAGCAAGGGCGCAGAGGGAAGACACTGACAGGAGATTTCATGTTTCAAAAGGTCAAGCCGCACATCGACGGCGCGCGAAAAAGCGAATCTTCGCACGGTCCGCAGCCGATTGTGTGCGTCCGCTCGTTTTTCACAAAGCTCAGCCGCAAACGCAAACGCGGCGGTCACCGCGCGCTCAGCGCGTACCACCGCACAGCCATTGGCGCGCTGTTCGTCGTCACCGCGTCGCTCGCCGTGGTTATCGCGGCGGCAAAGAGCGCGTCGCACGAGGTCTCACTCGCCGCGTACTCGCCGATTGCGCAGAATTTCGGTGCCGATATCGCAGCGGACGCGGACGCGCTGATTCCGAACAATGAGACCGCCGTTGAGACGGTTGCGCGCTCTTTCGCGTTGCCCGAAAACGCGGCGCGCACCGAGGAGGTCGTCACCCGATACGAGATGCCGTACGCCGTCGAGGTGATCTACACGGACACCGAGTACGTCGGTACCGAGCGTGTCGCCACGGAGGGCGTAACGGGTGTGCGCGAAAAGACGGAGTTGAAGAAATACGTCGGGGACACGCTCGTCTCGACCGTGCTGCAATCCGATGTCGCGCTCGTCGAGCGGGTCGACGAGGTGGTCACGATCGGCACGGCGGAGCGCGGCGCGTCGCTCGGTTGGTACAACTGGCCGATGAACAAGGATACGTTGACCATCACGTCGCTGTTCGGTTCGCGCGAGGCTATTCTCGGCTCGACGAACCACAAGGGTCTCGACTTCAACGCGTATCGCGGGCAGAGCGTGTTTGCCGCCGACGGCGGAGTGGTGACGCGCTGTGAGACGATAGACAGCTACGGCAAAACGGTCATAATCACGCACGACAACGGCGACAGAACGCTGTACGGGCATCTGGACGGATACAACGTACGCGTCGGTCAGCGCGTCTCGATGGGCGATGTCATAGGCAAGGCGGGCAATTCGGGCAACGCGACGGGTGTCCACCTGCACTTTGAGATTCGCCCCAACGGCAGCGCGCCCGTCGATCCGCTGCCATACCTGCCTGACGACAATTACAGGCTGGTGCTGTAATTTTGATAACGCAAACGGGTTGATATACACGTAAAAATAACGTAGGGGCGGGGTCAACCCGCCCTTACGTGTATAATTATGAGATGTGCCGCAGTTCAATTATCGTAGCCGTTCAATCGCTTTTGCCGAGCCGAAAATTCACCGTATTATCCGCGTTTCTGTGCGCATAGATTGAGCCGTTTCCCGTTGTCAGGTTATACAGTACAGACCACTGCAATTTATCTGTGTTACCGTCACGAACGCCTACTTCCGCAAGCAGTTTCAGAGACTGAGTTTCTGACAGTCCGCCATTGATTTCAATGGCGGCTTTCACTTTGTCATAGCGTTCAAATTCGTCAAACCCCTCTCCGATATTGACGCCGTTATACGCTATGAAATTTGAAGCGATTTGATAATTTTCTTCTGTCGTTGTTGTCTGTAATTGACCGTCGTAATACTCAACAAGCACGGATTTCCCGCTTGCGTCGGCAATCAGAAAATGACAGTTAATTCCGCCCGAAAAATATATATTGTATTGCCGTAAAAGCGCGACCGCTTCGTCAATATTCGCGGCTTTATCCAACACAAGTCTGATTGCCGTTGTCGTATTCAGCGTGATTTTTTCTTCATCACTTTCAAGCGAGGACTCAGGAACGGCAAGAAGCGCGATCGCAACGCCTTTTTCGTTCATACCGTCAAACGGAAGAAACGGCGCGGCAAGGGTCAA
>JAISJJ010000156.1 GCA_031261585.1 Oscillospiraceae bacterium | reverse complement strand
GGGGGGGGGGGGGGGGGGGGGGGCGTTGGGGGGGGCCCAAACCCCCGGCGTTCGGGGGCCGGCCCCCCATTTCGGAACGGGGGGGGGGTGGGCGGGGGGCTGCGGGGACGTTGGACGCGGGGACGAGGGGTGCGATTGCGTTGGATAACGGGTCGTAGGGGCGATTATCAATCGCCCGTCCACCGTCCCTGCCCCCTGTCGGAAAGGGGGTGCCGCTCGCAAGCGGCGGGGGTTTGCCCCCGTCCATCGTCCACCGTCCACCGTCCCTGCCCCCTTTCGGAAAGGGGGTGCCGACCGCAGTCGGCGGGGGTTTGTCCCCCGTCCCGCGTCCGCCGCCGCTGTTTCCATTATTTTTGACTGGATTATGCTCTGCAATTGATGTATTATAACATGTATCAAGCCATTCGGCAAGGAGCATTATGGAGATTTCATCATTTGACGGCGGCAACAGCTTTATACATATCCCGCGCGAGGAACTCGACGGGCGCGACCTCGCGGACGTACTGCGCGAGTTGACGGAGACGGGCGATTGCGCGTATTACGACGTGTTCGAGAATCCAGACGGCGCGATTGCGTTCGGGCGCGCGTTGCGGTCGTCGCCGATTGTGTGCGCGTTCGCGGATTTTGAGGGCGCGTTGACGGCGATGCGGCGACTGTCCGACGACACGGTGTCGTTTCTCGGCACGCTCGGCGGGCGGTACCTGCTGTTCGTGTACCCGTTCGACGCGGAACCGCCGATCGCGCTGTGCGAGTTCGCGTCGCCGTCGTACGCGCACCCTAATATACTGCGGCACGTCGCGGAACACGGGCGCGTACTGTGCGGACCCGACGCGGTGCGCGAGATGAAGAGGGTGTTTGAGGGGTGAGCGCGGATATATCAATCGATATATATCAATCGATTACAACTTATGATTGACTTTGCAGCGGCATGAGGGTATAATATCTTGTCTCGCATAATGAGATAAATAAACACCTTGGAGTAAACGTATGAAAAAAGTTCTCTGCACCGCGCTCGTGATTGTACTGTTGTTGGCAAGTCTCGCGCTGTCAGCCTGCGGCGGGAAAGCTCCCAATGCCGAAAACGGCGCGGGCTACAACACGTTCGACCCCAACGAAGCTGACGGTGAGGGCAACGGCGACGATTACACACCCGCCAACACGCCGAACGGTACACCGACGACGCCCGAACCGCAGGGCATCAAGTGGAAGTCCGTCGTCGGCACGCATGGACTCTCTAACTTTTATCTCGCGATTTCAACGGACGGCACGTTGTACGCAATCGGAAGTACTCCCGGTCTTTTGCAGACTGACGGCTCGGTCAAAACAAGCGGTTCGCCTGAGAATCCGCTCAAAATCGCGGAAAATGTCGCTGCGGCGACTATCGTGAATGCCTTATACAGCTATCCGTACTTTCTGAAAACCGACGGCACACTGTGGAGTTGGGGAACAGGCTCAAACGGCGGTTACATCGGCGACGGCACGACGATGACGCGCGAAACCCCGGTTCAGATTGCCGACAATGTTGCAACACTTCCATCACTCGCGGGAATCCAATATTATTCTCTGTTTTTCCGCAAGATTGACGGAACACTGTGGACGTGGATCGGAGACAATCTGATTGCGCAAGAGATGAACGTATATGTTGACGGAAATTTACTCGCGCCGGTTTTGGCGGATACGGATTATGAGCTTTGCGAGACTGTTGAATATCGTCTGCGCCCGGAAACAGATTCCTACGAGAGCGGCGGAACCATGCTTTTGGATAGAGACGGCACGTTATATAAGTGGTACAATGTGCGCACGTTTTCTGGAACTGAGCAAATCATCTACACCCAGTCCAAAGTCGCCGACCCGCAGATAGTGACAACTCCGTTCATGACAGACGTTGCCATGGTGAAAGATGCGCATAACATGTCAGTTTACGTGTTGAAAAAAGACGGCTCACTCTGGGGCTGGGGCGACAACAAATACTGCCAACTCGGCGACGGGACGAACGTCGAACGAGACGAACCGATAAAAATCATTGATGACATTGCGGACTTCACGGTCATTACTCAAGGTACGGAAGTCACGGTCTATGCGATAAAAACGGACGGAACCCTCTGGGTTTGGGGTTCTAAAAGCTCATATGGGTTTCTCGGCGACGGAACCGACCGCCAGTACGCCGATGTCCCCGTTCAGATTTTGGAGGATGTTGTCTCCGTCTCAGGTTCGATCTTTAACATGTTCGCCGTAAAGAGCGACGGCACCCTCTGGGCTTGGGGGCAATCCAGAGGAAATTCACCTGTTCAGATTATTTCAAACGCGGGTTAACCGACCGCACCGCGTTTTCTATGAATAACAACAGCAACCGCGCGGCTTTCGTCGTCGGTTGCTGTTTGTTGTTGTGCGATTATGCGATGCAATACCGCCGTTCTATACACAAATTATTTGCTTGCAATACCACTGATCCTATGTTAAAATAATGTATCTGTAAATGCAAGGAGAATTGCCGAATATGCCGACACCCAAAGAGAACTTTCTCGCGCTCATGCGCAACGACAAGAGCAATCCCCCGACGTGGCTCGGCGACCCGTGGAACTGCTTCAACCAGACGGTCGGTTTCCGCCCCGTGACGATGGACGCGGTGAGTATGTTCATCGGCGGCGTGAACAAGGGCGAGGTCGGCGTGAAAAACATCTGGGGCGTGACGATGGACTACCCCGAGGGTCAGCCCGGCGGCATTCCGCACGTCACCGACGAGAACAAGGTCATAAAGGACATCACGAACTGGCGCGATTTTGTCGTGTTTCCCGACATCGACCACGTGGACTGGACGAACTGGGGCGCGATGTACCCGAATCTTGAAGAGACGCGCAAGACGCACCTCGTCATGGCTCCGTCGTTCACGGGCATGTTCGAGTTTTCGCACTATATGATGGGGTTCACGGACGCGTTGGAGAACTATCTGCTTGAACCCGAGAGCATGTTCGAGTTGCTGAGCGCGTACACGGACTGGAAGATCAAGGCGGTGACGCAGGTGATCGACCACGTAAAACCCGACGTGATCCACTCGCACGACGACTGGGGCAACAAGCGTCAACTTTTCCTGCCGCCGCGCGTGTGGCGCGAGATAATAAAGCCGCAGTACGAGCGGTTCTACGGCTACGTGAAGTCGCGCGGCGTGCTTGTACAGCACCACAACGACTCGATCTCCGACGACATCGTGCAGGATATGGTCGACCTCGGTATCGACATGTGGCAGGGTCCTATCCCCGGCAACGACTTTGATAAAATCGTCGAGACCGTCGGCAACAAGCTGTGTCTCATGGGCGGGTTCGACATGGGCGCGATTGACCGCCCCGACGCGACGGAAGCCGAGGTCAAGGCGCACACCCGCAACGTAGTCGACACGTACATGCCGCTGCTGAAAAAGGGCGGGGCGTTTATCCCGTGCGTCACGAGCGTTTTCGCGATACACGACAACGTGGACAAGTGGATCGCCGAGGAACTGGACGCATACGGCAAAGTGTACGCGGAGAAGAATTTTTAGGTTCGCAAAATAAAATCAAATCGAGGTTATCATCACGAAAAAATCCGAAAACACAAAATTCCGCACGTCTATCGGCGGTCAGGCTCTCTTGGAGGGCATCATGATGCGCGGTCCGAAGCTGCAAAGCATTGCGGTGCGGACAAAAACGGGTATTGTGACCACGACGGAGCCGCTGAAACTCACGAAAGACCGCTACAAGGTCGCGGGCTGGCCGTTCATTCGCGGCGTGATCAACTTCGGCTCGTCGATGGCTTGCGGCGTGCGCGCGCTGATGTACTCAGCGAACTTGCAGGTCGCCGAGATCACCAATACGGACGCGGAAACGCCCGAGACACCCGACATTCCCGCAGAGCCGCCCCAACCCGAAACCCCTGAAACCGCAAAGAAAAAGTCCGCGTCTGACGCGTTCGCCGTGACAATCGCGGTCATTCTCGGTATCGGGCTGTCGGTCGTGCTGTTCATGCTGCTGCCGACGTTTCTCGCGGGGTTCGTGACGGGGTTCACCGACTCGCGCATCGTAAAAAACCTTATCGAGGGCGTTATCCGCATCGCGATTTTCATCGGGTACATCGGGCTTTCGTCGCTGATGTCCGACATGAAACGCGTGTGGATGTACCACGGCGCGGAGCACAAGACGATATTCTGCTACGAGCGCGAACTGCCGCTGACCGTCGAAAACGCGCGCGCGCAACCGCGCTGTCACCCGCGTTGCGGCACGAGTTTCATGTTCATCGTCATGATCGTGAGCATTCTCGTGTTCTCGGTCATGAGCTGGCGCGGCGTGTTCCTGCGCATCGTGACGCGGCTCGCGCTGCTGCCTGTCGTCGTCGCGGTGAGTTATGAGATCATCAAGTGGGCGGGACGGCACGACAACGTGGCGACACGCATCATCTCCGCACCGGGCAAAGCGTTGCAGCGTCTCACAACGCGCGAACCAGACGACGAGATGCTCGAAGTAGCGATAGCCGCGATAACGCTCGTACTGCCAGAGGAAAAGGGCGCGGACGAATGGTGACGGTGGCAATTAACAGTTAACAATTAACAGTTAACAGTTACGGGGGTTTGGACGAGGGTTGCGGGGCGCGCAATCAACAACTACGCGCATTACATTATATACATAATAATAACATATTTTGGAGGAACAATAAAATGAAAACACGGTTTTTCGTACTCGTCGTCGCGGTCGCGCTGCTGGCGACAATGTTCGCGGGTTGCTCGAAAGAGCCTGACACGCGCAAGGACGACGCAATCGCGTACATCGACAGCCTGATCGCGGCGACGACAAGCGCGCCCGACACGATTGTCCCCGCAGAGGGCGATCCTGAGATCATGGGCGCGATGAAGACCTACGACATCAACGGTTACAGCTTCTCCACGACGGGAACGGTGTTCATCAAGGACCACGCGACGCTCGAAAAGCTGAAAACGTACATAACGAACAGCAAGGACTTCGGCGACGTCGGCGCGGGGCTGTCGTTCCCGTACCTCACGCCCGCCGCAATCGCCAATGCGCGCCTGTACTATTGCGACGGCAAAATCTACTTCCACACGACGAAGGACGCGCCGAAAGACGGCGGCGCGATCACCTACTTCAACGTCGACGTGTCCGACGCCGAGGCTCTGCGCGTATACTGCGAGAACGTGCTGAACAACGACATCGAGAACGTCCTGCCGGGGCTTTTTGAGGATCTGGAAAATGCCAACGGTGTATTCGAAAACAGTCTTTTAAGATAGGCATCTATTACTGAACGCGAGGGAAAACGATGAAAACGAGACTTTTGTACGTGGTTGTGGCGGTTGCGCTGCTCGCCGCCGTTCTCTCGGGCTGCAAATCCGAGGGTTCCAAGCGGAAAGAGGCGGCGTACGCGTATATCGACAATATAATCGCGTCGACGGTCAGCGAGCCGAATGTCTATGTCCCGCTCGACACGTCGTGGGGCAAGGGCGATTCGCCGCAGACGTATATCCACGACCACGTGACATTGACGAAGATAAAAGGGTTCATCAGCCGCGCGAGTGTCGCGGAGATATCCGACAAGGTGATCTACCCGTGGTCCGCGCCGTTGGCTATCATAGACCCGCAGGTGTATTTCGCCGACAGCTACCTCGTGTTCCGCACGGAGGGCGAGGAGAAGGCGACGTGCTACAACCTCATCGCGGCGGACGTGGCATCGCTGAAAGAGTACGTTGAAACACTGCGTCTCGCGACTGTCGGTTAGCCATGCAGACGTACGGCGACATTTTAATTGAGACGCGGCGCGCACTGCGCGGTGCGGGTATTGATGCCGCCGAGTTGGAGGCGCGGATCATTGTCGAACACTCGGCGCGGCTTTCCCGCGCCGAGTTTGAGCAGAAACGCGGCAAATTCCCGCCCGACGGCAAGTTCGAGCGCGCGGTTCTCGCAAATCTCGCACGGCGGCTCGCGGGTGAGCCGCTCGCGTACATAACGGGCGAGTGGGAGTTCTACTCGCTGCCGATTTACGTCACACGCGACACGCTGATACCGCGCGCCGACACCGAGCGTCTCGCCGAGCGCGCGATAACGCTCCTGCGCGGCGTTGACAACCCGCGCGTTCTCGATCTGTGCTGTGGCAGCGGTTGCGTCGGTCTCGCCATCGCCGCGAACCTGCGCGGCGCGCATGTGATACTCGTCGACGCGTACACCGCGGCACTCGATGTCGCGCGACGCAACGTGCAGCGGCTCGGATTCGCGCGCCGCGTGTCGTGCGTCGAGACGGACGCGCTCGCATCACCGCCCGCACTCGGCACGTTCGACATGATCGTCTGCAACCCGCCGTACATCGAGAGCGACGAAATACCGACGCTCGACGCGTCCGTGCGCGACTTTGAGCCGCACACCGCGCTCGACGGCGGCACCGACGGGTTGGCGTTCTACCGCGCGATCACCGAGAAGTGGAGCGTGCTGCTCGCGCCGCGCGGTCGGCTGGTGTTCGAGGTGGGCATGGGGCAATCCCTCGCCGTAGCCGCAATACTCGGGGACTGCGGCTTCAAAGACGTGTCGGTAACGCGCGATTACAACGGGATAGAGCGGGTAGTGGACGGGACGAGGTAGTATACCGATTAACGCCTAACCCCCGTCATTGCGAGCCGCGCGAAGCAATCCAGAACCCCGTACCCACGTCCAATTCCTCGTCACGACAGCAGGTGAAGAGCATGAAACAAGGCTATGTATACATACTTTTCAACAGAAGAAACGGCGTTTTATACGTGGGCGTAACATCAGATTTGATACGCAGGGTGTACGAGCATAAAAATCAGGCGATTGAGGGATTTACTCACAAATACGGCGTTGACAAACTCGGGTACTACGAGGTTTATCAACTGGTCACAGACGCAATAGCGCGAGAGAAGCAAATCAAGGCGGGGTCACGCAAAAATAAGATAAAACTGATAGAAAGCGTGAATCCTGATTGGCGGGACTTATACGATGACATTATTTAGCGCAGTAGGCAACGTTTTGGACTGGATTGCTTCGCGCGGCTCGCAATGACGAGATTATCTCATTGTTGCATTAGAACAGAACACAAACCCGCTACGGCGCGGTTTTACCGTGACCGAACATATACATCACAAATAAAGGAGCATCACAATGGCGGAGAAGAAGAAACCGATTCAGCTCGTTGCGCCTGCCGAGGACAAGAAGAAGGCACTCGAAACCGCGCTGTCGCATATCGACAAGCAGTACGGCAAGGGCAGCATCATGCGGCTCGGCGAGACGCTGTCGGAGCATGTCGAAGCTCTCGACACGGGTTCGCTCTCGCTGAATATCGCGCTCGGTATCGGCGGCGTACCGCGCGGGCGCATCATCGAGATATACGGACCCGAGGCGTCGGGCAAGACGACGCTCGCCCTGCACATTGTGGCTTCCGCGCAAAAAGCGGGCGGTATCGCGGCGTACATAGACGTGGAACACGCGCTCGAACCCGCGTACGCGAAGTCTATCGGCGTGAATATCGACGATCTGCTCATCGCGCAACCGGGCTCGGGCGAGGACGCGCTCGCGATATGCGATACGCTCGTGCGCTCCGGCGCGCTCGACTGCGTTGTGGTCGATTCGGTGGCGGCACTCGTGCCGCGCGCCGAGTTGGAGGGCGAGGTGGGCGACCCGACGGTTGGTGTCGTCGCGCGTCTCATGTCGCAGGCGTTGCGCAAACTCGCGGGCGGCATATCGCGCACGAACTGCATCGTGATATTCATCAACCAGTTGCGCGAGAAGATCGGCGTGATGTACGGAAACCCCGAGACGACGCCCGGCGGCAAAGCGTTGAAATATTTCGCGTCCGTGCGCATAGACATACGTAAGGACGATGTGATCAAAGAGGGCAGCGAGATCACGGGCGTGCGCGCGCGCGCCAAGGTCGTGAAAAACAAGGTCGCGCCGCCGTTCAAGACCGCGTATTTCGACATCGTGTACGGGCAGGGCATCTCGCGCTTCGGCGAGGTCGTGGACTACGCGATCGAGATCGACGCGATTGAGAAGTCAGGCTCGTGGTTCACCGTCGACGGTCAGCGTATGCAGGGCAAGGACGCTGTGAAGGACTACCTGCGCGCTCACCCCGAGGTCGTCGAGGACTTGGAGATCAAGATCATGGAAAATCAGGAGAAAATCCGCGAAGCGTCCTCCACACAGGCGAGCGAGAAGGGCAAAAAATCGTCAGCGGGTACCGTCGTCGCGTCGGGCGGCGAGGGCGTTGACATCATCGCCGACGACTTCCCCGAGGATTGATGGAGGATTTCACATCGGACATCGAGTATTCACCCGAATTTGAGCGCGCAAAGAGCCGCGCCATGACCGCGCTCAACGCGCGCGCCATGTCTCGCGGCGAATTGCGCGAACGGCTCATGCAGCGCGGGAAAAACGACGGCATAACCGAGGAGACGGCGGACGCTGTGGTCGATTGGGCGGCGCGTCTCGGGCTTATTGACGACCTGAACTACGCGCGCGAACTGCGCCGTGCCTACGAGCGGCGCGGGTACGGTGTCGGGCGCGTGCGGCAGGAGTTTTACCGCCGCAGAATCCCGCGCGAGCTGTGGGACGAGGTGTTGGACGGCGACGATGAAAACGCCGTCCCGTCCGCCCTGCGGTTCATCGAGCAGAAACTCGGCGGCGCAGCGGCGGACTACGACACGCGGCGGCGCATAACGGCGGCACTCGCGCGCCGCGGCTTCACATGGGACGACGTGAAAGCGGCATTCGCGGCGTACGAAGAACAGTTGACAGTTGACGGTTGACAGTTGACAGTTGCGCGGGATTGGACGGGGGGCAAACCCCCGCCGTCTGCGGACGGCACCCCCTTTCCGAAAGGGGGCAAGGACGTGGGACGGAGGACTCCCTCCGCCGTCTGCGGACGGCACCTCCCTCTGGGAGGGAGGCTTTTTTGTAATGCATAGTCCGAGCCTCCCTCATAGAGGGAGGTGCCGCCGTAAGGCGGCGGTGGGAGGTCACGTAACCCCCGTAACCCCCGTCCAACCCAAGCCCCCTTTCGCAAAGGGGGTGCCGCTCGCAAGCGGCGGGGGTTTGCCCCGTCCAACCCCCGCGTAACCCCCGTCCAATCCCCGGTCTAACATCTAACACCTCAAAGGACTCCTCTTGATGAACAATCCAACCACGCCCTCCGTCGCTCTTGTGACGCTGGGGTGCGCGAAAAACCTTGTGAACAGCGAACAGATGCTTGCGCTGCTTGTCGGTGCGGGCTTTTTCGTCGCGCCCGAGGTCGACGGCGCGGACGTCGCGGTCATCAACACGTGCGGGTTCATCGACGCCGCGAAACGCGAGGCTATCGACACGATTCTCGAAGCCGCCGAGCTGAAATCGGCGGGTCGATTGAAGAAAATCGTCGTCGCGGGGTGTCTCGCGGAGCGTTACCGCGACGAGATTCGCGCGGAACTGCCCGAGGTGGACGCGATTGTCGGTGTCGGCGCGTTCGGCGGCATCGTTGAGACGGTGCGGCAAGTACTCGACGGCGTGTCGGTTGACGCGACAGCCGCGCCCGAGGCGTTCGACGACGATCTGCCGCGCGTCGTGTCCACGCCGAAAGCGTGGGCGTACATCAAAATCGCGGACGGGTGCGACAACCGTTGCGCTTTCTGCGTTATCCCGACGATTCGCGGCAAATACCGCTCGCGGCGGCGCGAGAGCATCGTCGCGGAAGCGCGCGCACTCGCCGAATCGGGCGTGCGTGAGCTGATCGTGATCGCGCAGGACACGACGCGGTACGGCGTGGATCTGTACCGCGCGCCCGCGCTCGCGGAACTGCTGCGTGAACTCGCGGAAATCGAGGAACTGCGGTGGATTCGCGTGCATTACATGTACCCCGACGCGATTGACGACGCGCTGATCGACGTGTTCGCGCGAACGCCTAAACTCCTGCCGTACTTTGACATTCCGCTGCAACACATCGACGACGCGATACTGAAAAACATGCGCCGTCGCGGTGATTCGCGGCTGATCCGCGACACGTTGTCGCGTATCCGCGCGCGCGTGCCGAACGCGGTCATACGCACGAGTTTAATCGTCGGACTGCCGGGCGAGGGCGATGCGGAGTTCGACGCGCTGTGCGATTTCACGCGCGAGTCGGGTATCGAGCGCGCGGGTGTGTTCGTCTACTCTCCCGAGGAGGGTACGGACGCGGCGGCGATGCCGCGCGTCGATGAGGATATCGCGGGTGAGCGCGCCGAGTTGCTCGAGCGTGTGCAGTCGGAAAACATTGACAGGTTCAACGAAGCGCGCATCGGCGAGCGTTGCGACGTGCTGATCGAGGAACGTCTGGAAAACGACGAATTTCTCGCGCGCAGTTACGCCGAATCGCCCGAGATTGACGGCTACATATTTGTGCGCGGCGAGGGCTTGCAAATCGGCGAGTTTTGTAGTATAATTATCGACAGTGTGCGTGACGGCAATTTGGTCGGCGCGCCTGAGGAGGATATGCCCGCATGAACACGGCAAACAAGCTGACACTGTTCCGCGTCGCGATGATCCCTGTACTACTTGTTGTGTTGTACTGGGGTTTCAAATACAACAGCTATGTTGCGGCGGCGATTTTCGTGATCGCGTCGCTCACGGACTGGCTCGACGGGCATATCGCGCGCACACGCGGGCAAGTGACCGATTTCGGGAAATTCATGGACCCGCTCGCCGACAAGGTGCTCGTTTTCGCGGCTATGCTGTGGTTCACGCAACAGCAGATCATGCCGGGGTGGGTGACGCTGATCGTATTGATGCGCGAATTTGCGGTCACGGCGTTGCGGCTCATCGCGGTGTCGAACGGGCGCGTGATCGCGGCGGCGTGGTCGGGCAAGGTCAAGACGGCGGTGTCGATGGTGTGTCTGACGCTGCTGTTCGTCGTCGGCGAGTTGCCCGTCGAGTTCCACACATGGGCAAAATGGAGCGCGGTGACGCTGATCCTCGTGACCACGGTGTTCTCGGGGATCGAGTATTTCATAAAAAACAAAGACGTGCTGAATTTTAGAAGTTAGAGGTGAGATGTTAGAGGTAAGACGGGGGTTGGGACGCTCTAAAAAAACCACCGCCTAACCTCTCGTCTCCCGCTCTAACCTCTGACCTCTATTCTTTCGCTCTAACATCTTCAAAGGAGTCCTCTGCTTGCAATTCAAGCAACTTACCGTTGACGACATCGGCGCGCTGCGCCCGTACTTCCGAGAAAACGTGCCGCAGATATGCGACGGCACCATCGGCACCACGTTCATGTGGCGCGATATGGCGCACACGGAGTTCGCGGTCGACGGCGGCGTGCTGTACCTGAAAGCGCATTACGAACACGGCAGAACATCGTTCGCGCCGCCGCGCGGTGCCGCGAACTTCGCGGACGCGGTGTCGCATATCGCGGAACACTGTCGCGAGAACGCGTTGCCGCTGCGCTTCTGTCCCGTCGTCGAACCCGAACTGACGCTGTTGCGCGAGCTGTACCCGACGGCGAACGTGTACGCGGACGACGCGTGGAGCGATTATCTGTACAACGCGTCCGATCTGCGCGATTTCGCGGGGCGGCGTTTTCAAGGTCAGCGCAACCACTGTAACCGTTTCGCCGCGAACTACCCCGACTGGCGATTCGCGGCGATTGACGAGACGAATCGCGCCGACGCGCGCGCGTTTCTCGAATCGTACATGCGCGACCACCCGAAACAGGACTTCGAGGCGTACGACGAGGGCAACCTCAAAGCGTTGGAAGTACTCGACAATTTCGACGAGTATACGCAGGTGTGCGGCGCGCTGTACGTCGACGGCGCGGTCGTCGGTGTCGCGCTCGGCGAGATCGTCGGCGACACGCTGTACATACACAACGAGAAAGCGTTGACCGATTACGCGGGCGCGTACCCGATGCTCGTGCGCGAATTTGCGCGGGCGTTCGCTGTCGACCCCGTGGCGTTCGTAAACCGCGAGGAGGACGACGGCGTGGAGGGTCTGCGCATATCGAAAGCGTCGTATCACCCGATACGGCTGATTGAAAAATACTGTGTGGAGGTGCTCGTTGCCGACAGTTAACTTGAAAAATTTGGAGATGCTGAATATTCTCGTGGACGGCGAGTGCGAATTCGGCTGCAATCAGGAGAATTACACCACGTTTTGGAAGCGCATGGCGGGTTGCGGACCGTCCGTCGTCGCGACGCTGTGCGGCTATCATCGGTGGCGGCACGAGACCGCGCCGCGCCCGTTCGACGACTGGCTCGAACTGATGGACGACGTGTGGGACGACGTGACGCCGACGATGCAGGGGCTGCCCAGCACGCGGCACCTCACCGAGCGCATCGAGCAGTATCTCACGCGGCGGCACCCCGAACTCACGTACGCGTCGCTCGATATCCCGGCCGAGCGCGCCGAGCGTCCGACGTTCGAGGATTTCCGTGAATTTATCGTGCGCGCGCTCGAAAACGACCGCCCCGTCGCGTTTTTGACGCTCGACAACGCGGGTGTCGTGACGCTCGACGACTGGCATTGGACGGTGATCGTCGGCATCGACTACGGCGACGACCACACGCAAATCGTGGACTACAACTGCGGGCTGGTGTTCGACGTGCCGCTCGACGTGTGGTACGAGCGCATGGAGCGCGGCGGCGGAGTTGTTCAATTAACAGTTAACAATTAACAATTAACAGTTTTGGACGGGGGTTGCGGTTTGACCGCAACCCCCGTCCTTTTTATTATGTTTTGTTAGTGTTGTGCTGTGTACACATCCTCGGTGTTGGGTGGGAGGTCGTTTTTGCTGATTTTTACTATGTTTACGAACCAGTGACCTATGCCGTCGATGTTTTCTGCGTAAATGCGGTCGGGTTGGGCGTCGGCAAGCTCCGCCGTGATTGCGTTGCCGACGCTGTTCACGGCTATTGCTTTTATGTCGGCGGCGGAATTTTCACCCGCGCGGGAGCCGTACATGCCGCTGAACGCGACGAGACACTCTTTCGTAAAATCAGGCGCGGAAAACGCGCCCGCAGTCGGGCAAAACCGTTGCGCGAAGTCGTTCCAATCGTCCTCCGTCAGGATAACGCGCGTCCCGAGCACAGACTCAAACGCGGCGGCGGTCTCCTGCGTCACAGGCGTAAAACCCCTGTAAAAATATTCAAACGCGATACCGCTCGGTTCGTTTGAATCGCCGCTCGGCTTGTCCTCCGCACAACCCGAGACGAGCAGCGCGGCAATCACAAGAAACAACGCGGCAATGCGCCGAAAATTCCTCAAAGTTCTGTTACCTCCGATTAATCAGTTGCGCAACAACAGATGTTGCAAATGCACTTCCCAGATTATAACACATCGCGCCATCGAGTGTAAAGCGTTTTCGCGCGTTGTTAATGAATTGTTTTTGCCGTAAAGCAGGACGAGGGGGACGGGGGCAAACCCCCGCCGACTGCGGTCGGCACCCCCTTTCCGAAAGGGGGGCAAGGACGAGGGACGTTTGGACGGGGGACGAGGGTTCTCCCTCCGCCGTCTGCGGACGGCACCTCCCTCTGAGAGGGAGGCTTTTTGGGAGCGTGCCGTCCAAGCCTCCCTCATAGAGGGAGGTGCCGCCGAAAGGCGGCGGTGAGAGGTCACGCAACCCCCGTCCAATCCCACGTCCCCGCTCTAACCGCTTAACTCTAACATCTAACCTCTTACATGGGGTGCCGCTCGCAAACGGCGGGGGTTTGGCTCTCGTCCAAACCCCCGTCCATATCCGTTAATTGTTAATTGTTAATTGTTAACTGTTAATTGCCAAGCACGTCCGCCAACTGGCACGCGTATGCCAACGCTCTCCCGTAGCTGTTGCCGTTCAGCAGCAGCGGGTAGTCGACCGCGTACATGCCGCCCGCCGCGTTGCCGACCGCGTACAGACCCGGTATCGGCGTGCTGTCGGATGCGAGGACGTTCAGATTCACGTTTGTGATCGCGCCGCCGAACACGTCGAGCAGCGACGGACCCCATTTCAGCGCGTAGAACGGTGGTTTCACGATCGGGGTCAGCAGTTCACTGCGTTTGCCGAAGTCCGTGTCGTCGCCCGACGCGACGATTTCGTTGTACCGCGCGATTGTGGCTTTGAGATTCTCGACGGGGACGTCGATCTTCTCGGCGAGTTCCTCAATCGTATCGGCGACGAAACCGTTGCCGCCGTTGACGTACACGTCGCCGTTGCCGCCCTCACCGCCGCCGAACACGGCGTTGCCGTTTATCGTACCCTCGATGGAGTTTTTCAGGCTCTCGCGGTTGAACGCGTCGCCGACGTTCGTCAGCGGCGACATGCCCTGTCCGCCCATGAGGTCGAACCGCGCTTCGAACTCGTCGAGCCACTTCGAGTCGAACACCGAGAACGCGAAATCGCCGCCGGGTTGCATCATGCACCGTATCGATTTCGCCTGCATCCACGTGTCCTCGTTCATGAAGCGGTTGCCGAGCTGGTTGACGTGCAGGAAGAAGAACTGGTAGCCGCTGTAACCGAGCGCGTGGAGCGTGGGAGCCCACTCGGCGTTGTCAATCGCCGCGCCCGCCCAGTACGCCATCTTCTGACCGTCGCCCGTGTTGCCCGCACGCGGGAACGACTTGCCCGCCCTCAGACCTATCGGACAGAACGCTTCGAGCATCTCCTTGTCAGCAGACGCGTCGCCCGTCGCGAGGACGACGGCTTTCGTGCCGATAAAGCGGTGGTACACGCCGTCCTCAGACTGCGCGACAGCCGCCGTGACACGCCCCGACGCGTCCTTTTCGAGCTGCACCACGGGGGTGCCGCGATAGACCGAGCCGCCGTTCTTCAACAGCTCTTTTTCGAGAATCTCACACGCGAGTGTGCCGCCGCCGTACTCCTTGTACTGCGTCGCCTCGGGCTTTTTGAATATGTGGTGCGTGCCGAGGTACTCGTTGAACATCGGACCCTTGTACCCGACGTAAACGCTGACGTTCAGCGCGCCCTCCGCGAGGTCGCACAGCCACTCGAAACCCTCGGCACTGCGGTTGATGAACAGCCACAGCAGCGATTCCTCAACGCGGCTGCCCGAGACTTTGAGCCAGTCGGCGGCGAGTTGCTTCTTGTCGATCTCGATGCCGAGTTCCGCCATGTACTTCGTGTTGATCGCCGCGATCTGACCCGCGAGCGCGGTGAGCCGCTTGTTCTTGTCGGCGACGATGACGCTCAAACCCTTTGTACTCAGGCGCGCCGCGGCGGCGAGACCGCTGATACCGCCGCCGACGACCACGACGTCAGCAGTCTGCGTGTCGGCGATCAGCGATTCCGCAATCGGCGCGGGCGGCGTCTCCCACGAGTAGCCCTTTTTCGGCGACTTGTTGGAATAATACTTCAATGACAGGTCTTTTGGCATGATTAACGCTCCTTTATATTATGGTTTTCTCCGATTATACCAAATGTTTGCCCACTTGTCCACATATTTCTGCACAATCGTCACAAAAACCTACAAGTATCATCTCGGTGAACAGATAAGAACACCCTGCGGGTACAGGGTGTTCTTATTGCGAATACCAAATTCACTTAGTACCACGCCTGAGTGCATTTCAATGGTATGTTGTTGTTCTTGACGAGCTCTTCCACTTTGAAAAGTGCCTTGAACCCATAGGTTTTACCGTCGGTGTCCTCTTCGGCGCGTCTGACCAATTCTCCGCTCATGCTGTGCGTGTCAAAAAGAACTTCGCCTACTTCACCTTTTCCCTCGGGCTGATATTCGTATACGATCTTCCCGTCTGCGTACTCTTTCAGAAACAAAATATTCACTCTGTGACCTCCTTTTCCTTGATAAGGCTGTGATAATCATGCGTAAGGCTGGCAATAGTGTGTGCGTCGGAATAACTCAGTCCCTGCGTATTCATGAGCGTCAGTTCCGCAAGCTCGTGTTCAATCAAAACAAAGTCCTCGGGTTGTATGTCTTTCCCGTCGATGAGCCGTTGCCACGACACCGCCATATTGTAATCAGGATCGAAACGCGCGGGCGATTCATATCCCAACTCGTGGTAAATCAAAAACACATGCGCTTTTACGCTGCGGATTTCGTCCTCTGAGTGCCCTGTGCTTTCGGCTATCGCGGCAATGTCAGAATCCCGCTTGCGTATCTCGTCGTAATACCGTTTTGCGTGTTCCAGTCTGCGCCCCTGATCGCTAATCGGTATCGCTCCGCTTGCGCCCGTGACCACAGTATCACCACCATTCACGTTTAGTATATCACTTTTCAGAGCTTTGTCAACAAACTTTTAACTTCGACCCGTCACAAAAACCTACGCTGACTGCACCTCGTCGCTGAATCCCGCGCCTGTGTAGTACGTCTCCAAAATCTCGCGCCATGTGAAACCGTGCTTCGCGAGGGCGTTCGCGCCGTACTGCGACATGCCGACACCGTGACCGTACCCCGCGGCGGTGATCGTCACGTCGTCGCCGACCTCGACCGTGAGCGAGGTCGAGCGCAACTCGAACAGCTCGCGCAGTTCAAGCCCCGACATCGCGACACCTCCGATCATCACACTCGCGACGCGCCCCGACGCGTCGAACGTCGACGCGCCGACCCACGTCTCGGACGCGCCCGTGAGATCCGCGTCCGCGTGTCGCGACAGGATCGCGGCTTTGAAGTCGTCGAGCGTGACGCTGACCGTCGTCGTGAAGTTCGGGATATCCTCGTCCGCGTCGGGTGTCGGCACGCTGACGAGATACGGGAACGCACCGCCCCACACCGCCGCCGCGTCCTCCGTCCACCCGTTCGACGACGAGTGGAACACCGCGAGTATCGGCTGCGACGCGTAGGTGAGGTACACGCCGTCGGTCGCGGCGACGGCGGCGCGGATTTTCGCGAGATACTCGTCGTAGCGCGCGCCCCAGTTCGCGCGCATGTCGCTCTCACTCACGAACGCCTGACAATGCGTGAAGTCGCCGCACACGTCCGCGTCGGGGTGCTCCGTGCGCGGCTCAATCCGCATCTGGCGCAGTGTGTACGTGCGCGCGGCGACGGCTTGCGCCGACAGTGCGTTCGTCTCGAAGCCTGCGGGACATTCCGCCGCGACGACACCGACGAGGTACTCCGCCATCGTGATATCGCGTATCGTGCCGTCCCTGTCGAGGAACCGCAGTGTCGTCGCGGAATCGAGCAGTCCGAGCGGCGGCGTGACGCTCGGACTTGCGGCGGGCTGCTCGGACGGCGCGGGCGATGTGTCCGCGTCCGTGCGCGCGGCGAAAGCCCCCGCCGTCACCGACAGCAGCATAGCGAACAGCGTCAGTCCGACGGCGTACAGTATCATTTTTCGCATGGCGGTCTCCTGTTGTGAAAATGTTTCGTATGAGCAGATTTTCGTAGGGCGCGACGACCTCAGCGCGCCGTATGTCCAACATTTACGCGCGCTCGTCGGGCAGACGGTGCGCCCTGTGGTCGCACCCTACGGGCGGAGCGGATCGGCAATCAAAAAAAGTTGTTGTCATTTCGCCCGCCGCGTGGTACAATATTTGCACTTAGTGAGCTTGTACCACTGCCGCTACACCAACTTATGAAAGTGTTATATTTTTTATGCGAAAATTCATCATACTCTCGGCACCCGTCGCGCTCGTGTGCGCAATTCTCGGCTTTTTTGCGCGGCGCGACTGGCTCCGAAACGCGTTTGAAGATGTGCTGAGCGGCACAAACCGCTACATCAGCGTACCGATTCGCGGCGCGTCGCAGACCACGTTGCTGTTCGCGCTCGCGGCGGTGCTTATCGTGCTGACAATCGCGGCGGCGGCACTCGCGCGCTCAAAGCCCGCGCAACACACGGGTTACGTCACGGCGTTCGCGCCGTTCGGTGCCGTATCGCTCGTCGCGTCGCTGTTGTCCGCCGCGCTGTTCATTGCGGGCGCGGTGCAACTCGCGCTCGACGCGCTGAATACGCCCGCCGCGACGACCGCAACGCACGTCTCGCAGTGGGTCAAAGCGATACTCGCGTTGCTCACGGCAGCCGCCGTCGTCGGCGCGGCACTCTCCGCGAACACGCTCGCAAAGTCCAAAAAGACGCGGTTGAGCGGCACGGCGGCGGCGGGTACGCTCGTCCCCGAGGTGCTGTTGACGCTGCTGCTCATGTCCGTATTTCAGGCGCGGCAGTCGAACCCGATAATCCTCTCCTACGCGCCGATTGCCCTCGCCGTCGCGCTGTCCGCGTTCGCGTTCTACACCGAGGCGGCGTACGCGCACGACAGACCCTGCCCCGTGCGCGCCGTTTTGACGCACATGACCGCGATATTCTTCTGCGGTGTCGCGCTCGCCGACAACCCCGATCTGCGCTGGATTCTCGGCGGCTCCGCGCTGATACTGCTCGTAAATCTCTTCAAACTGACCGTGAACATCGCGAATACGCGCGTCAACAAGGCGGTGACGGCACGATGAAAGCCATAAAAACCGTCGCAATCGTCGGTCTCGGCGCGATAGGCGCGATATTCTACGAGCGACTGCTGCAAACCCTGCCGATGTCCGACATCTCCGTGATCGCGGACGGTGAGCGCGCCGAACGACTGCGCCGCGACGGGATTACGCTCAACGGCAAGCGGCTCGACGTGCCTGTCGCGCCGCCGCACACGGACACACCCGCCGATCTCGTCGTGATCGCGGTGAAAGCGGGCGCGCTCGGCGACGCTATCGCGTTGGTGCGCGATTGGGTCGGCGGCGACACCGTCGTCCTCTCGCTGCTGAACGGCATAACGAGCGAACGCACGATATCGGACGCGCTCGGGCGCGGTCACGTGCTGTACTCGTACGCCGTCGGCACGGATTCGACGTGGGTCGGCGGCGGGATTCAGTGTACGCGCATGTTCACGATACCGTTCGGCGACGCTGTGAATGTTCCCGACGCGCTAAGCCCCGAAGTGCAGCGTTTGCAAGCGTTTTTCGAGCGCGCGAACGTGCCGCACGAGGTGCCTGAAAACATGCTGCGCAGTCTGTGGTGGAAGTGGACGATGAACATGGGCGTGAATCAGGCACTCGCCGTGACGCGCGAGACGTACGCCGCGCTCGTCCGCGACGGATTCGCGCGGGAGCTCGCGCGCGACGCGATGCTCGAAGCGATACAGATCGCGCAACTCGAAGGTGTCGCGCTCGAACCCGACGACGCACAGCGCGCGCTCGACGTGATCGACACGATATCGCCCGACGGCAAACCCTCGACGTTGCAAGACGTTGAAGCGCGCCGCCGCACGGAGATTGAGATGTTCTCTGGCGACCTGCTGCGCCTCGCGGAAAAACACGGCGTGACGCTGCCAGTAAACGCGGTGCTGTACCGCGTGATCAAGGCGATAGACGAGGATTTGTGATTGACGAACAACGAAAAAGGACGAGGGTTGCGGTTATGCCGCAACCCTCATCTTTATCTGCTTCGCGTTGGTTGTAGGGGCGGGGTCAACCCGCCCTTTTGAGATGTTAGAGGTCAGAGGTTAGAGCGTGAGTTTTGATGTAGGGGCGGGGTTTACCCGTCCTTATATGCATATTCCAACCCATGATAAAGGGCGGGCAAACCCCGCCCCTACGTGCAACGCACAACACAAAAGGGTCGGTCAAGACCGACCCCTACAACGGCTTCGCGCGCAAAACCGCCTGCACGTCAACCGCTAATCGCGCGCCGCACGTCCGCCGAAAAGTACAGACTGCCGAGCGCGACGACCACGCCGTCGGAACCCGCGAGATTTACGGCCTCGTGCGCCGCTTCCTCAATCGTGTCGCATGCGATCGCTTCCGCGCCCAGACCCCGCAGTAACTCCGCGAGTTGCGCGGCGGGCATGGCACGCGGATTCGGCGGTGTCGTGGTCACGAACACGCGCGCGAACGGCGTGAGTTGGCGGAACATCGCCGTCACGTCCTTGTCCGCCATCACGCCGACGAGGAACACGAGCTTTTGCGCACCGAACAGCCGCGTGAAGCTCTCGCAAGCCGCCGCGATACCGTGCGAATTGTGCGCGCCGTCGAGTATCACGGTCGGGTTGCGGCGCAACACCTCGAACCGACCCTGCCACGCGACGGTTTTCAACCCCGCCGCGATGTGCTCGTCGGTGATTGCGTATCC
>JAISJJ010000102.1 GCA_031261585.1 Oscillospiraceae bacterium | reverse complement strand
GTAACGGACGGCGGGTAACGCAAACGCGCCGTAGGGGACGCCGCCCACGGCGTCCCGTCCCTGATTATTCGCAATTTATGACACGGGACGCCGAGGGCGGCGTCCCCTACAAATACACTGCATAGGATTATTGCCACATGCAAAACACACCAAAAACCGCAGACACCCTGCGCCCGGGCGAATCGGGCGTGATACTCGGCGTGAGCGGCAACCGCGCGGCTGTGCGGCGGCGGCTCGTGGACATGGGTCTCACGCCGGGTACGCGCATATCCGTGACGAAGATCGCGCCGCTCGGCGACCCCGTCGAGCTGCGTCTGCGCAACTATGAGCTGTCCGTGCGGCGCGAGGATTTGCGCAGTATCACCGTGGGCGACGCGCCGCCGACGCGCACAGAGCGCAGCGCGGGTTCCGTGCGGTACGACACGCGGCGGCGTATCGACCCCGAGACGCTGCGCCGTATGCAGGCGCACCATGAACACGAGTTGGACGAACACCACGCGCACTACGACCACGACGCGCACGACGCGCGGCAGATGCACATAGCCCTCGCGGGCAACCCGAACTCAGGCAAGACGACGCTGTTCAACGCGCTGACAGGATCGAATCAGTACGTCGGCAACTGGCCGGGCGTGACCGTCGAGAAAAAAGAGGGTACCGCGAAATTCGGACACCACCGCATGTCGATCGTCGATCTGCCGGGTATCTACTCGCTGTCGCCGTTCTCGATGGAGGAGATCGTCTCGCGCGACTACATCATAGGCGGCGTGGGTTCCGCGAAACCCGACGCTATAATAAATATTGTGGACGTGACAAATCTCGAACGCAATCTGTACTTGACCGTGCAGCTCTTAGAACTTGAACGCCCGATGGTCGTCGCGCTGAACTTTATGGACGAGCTGCGCGCGTCGGGCGGCGAGGTGGACACGGCGGAGTTGTCGCGTCAACTCGGCGTTCCCGTCGTGCCGATATCGGCGCGGGCGCGCGAAAATCTCGACACGCTGCTCATGACCGTCCACCGAGCGATGCACACGGGCTACACGCTCGAACCAGACGATCTGTACGACGATTTCACGCACATCATTCACCACCGTATCGACGAGGTGATCCACGACCGCGCGCACGCCGCCAATCTGCCCGCGCATTGGGCTTCCATAAAACTGTTGGAGGGCGACGCGATTGTCGAAAAGGCTCTCGGACTGACGGACGGCGAAAAACGCGCCGTCGAGACCGTCGCGCGGGAGTATGAGACGGCGGGCGAGGGGTTGGGCGACCGCGAGACGCTCGTCGCCGACTCGCGGTATGCGTTTATCGGGCGCGCTGTCGATGCCGCCGTGCGCAAATCGGGGCTGCAACGGCAGACGACGCGCACGGAAAAGGTCGACAAAATCGTCACGCACCGAGTACTCGCGATACCGCTGTTTCTGCTCATGATGTTCATCATGTTCAACCTGACGTTCGGCTCGCTCGGCTCGTATCTGTCCGACGCGCTCGGCGGCGCGATCGACACATTCGGCGCGTGGGCGGGTGCTTCGCTCACGAACATCGGTGTCGCCGACTGGGTCGTGAGCCTTGTGTCGGACGGGATTATCGCGGGTGTCGGCGGTGTCCTGACGTTTTTACCGCAGATTTCGCTGCTGTTCCTGTGCATGTCGCTCTTGGAGGATTCGGGCTACATGGCGCGGGCAGCGTTCATCATGGACAGGCTCCTGCGCCGCTTCGGGCTGTCGGGCAAGGCGTTTATACCGATGCTCATGGGGTTCGGGTGCGCCGTACCCGCCGTCATGGGCGCGCGCACGATGGAGAGCGAGAAAGACCGCCGTATGACGATACTGCTCGTGCCGTTCATGTCGTGCGCCGCGCGGTCGCCGATTTACGCGATGATCACGGCGGCGATTTTCCCGCAATACGCGGGCGTCGTCATCTTCGGGCTGTACGTTCTCGGCATATTTCTCGCGGTGCTGTCGGGCATATTCTTCCGCAAGACGCTGTTTCGTGGGGAACACGCCGCGTTCGTCATGGAGCTGCCGCCGTACCGCCTGCCGAAACTGCGCGACACGTTCAAACACATCTGGGAGCGCGTGCGCGCGTTCCTCGTCCGCGCGGGTACGCTGATATTTTTGATGAGCACCGTGATCTGGGTGCTGCAAAAGTTCACGCCCGCTTTTACACTCGCGGAAACGCCCGAATCGAGCATAATCGCCGTGATCGGGCGGTGGATCGCGCCGATTTTCAAGCCCGCGGGGTTCGGCACGTGGTTTGCCGCCGTCGCTCTGCTCACGGGGCTGATCGCGAAAGAGGTCGTCGTCTCAACGCTGCAAGTCCTGCGCCCCGAGGCATTTGCGGACGGCGCACTCATTCCCGCCGCCGCCGCCGCGCTCGGTTTCGCGTCGCCCGCGTCCGCACTCGGATTCCTCGTGTTCGTGCTGCTGTATGTGCCGTGCGTTGCCGCGCTCGGCGCAATCTACCGCGAGATGAACTCGCTGAAATGGACGCTGTTCTCGGTGGCGTGGCAACTCGGGGTGGCATGGGTGATGAGCACGGTGGTGTATCAAGTGGCGCGGGTGTTGATCAATTAACAGTTAACAATTAACAATTAACAGTTGCGAGGGTTGGACGGGGGTATATTTTGCGCGTCTGTCGTAGGGGCGGGGTCAACCCGCCCTTTACAACACCTGCAATCCGCTGTCATTCTGAGCGAAGCGAAGAATCCCCCTGACAGTGCGCATTAGTCGGGGGATTCTTCGCTTCGCTCAGAATGACAGGTTGCACACAAGGGCGGGTTGACCCCGCCCCTACGTAACACACCCACCTCAACCGTCGGTTTACACGACTGTCCCGCGCGTCGCTTGCGTCGACATAGTAATTGCGGTATACTGGGTGCAAATCTGTGAACGGGGTGAACGACATGGCGAATCTCATCGGCGAAGCGATCAAATCCCTGCGCCGAGCGCGCGATATATCGCAGGAATACCTTGCGGAGCGGCTGAACGTGTCCGCGCAGGCGGTGTCCAAGTGGGAGCGCGGCGACAGTATGCCCGACGTGGCAATGATCGCGCCGATTGCGGACTACTTCGGCGTGACGGCGGATGTTGTACTCGGCATAGACAGGGTGAAGAACGAGACGCGCATCACAGCGTATCTCGCGGAGCATGCACGGCTCGGCGCGCTCGGATTCGAGGTCGAAAAAGCGGATTTGACTGTCGCGGCATACCGCGAGTTCCCGAACGACTGGCGCGTGATACAGAAGTACATGTGGACGCTCGTCTACGACCCGCAGATCACGGAAAAGCCGTGGGGCAGCGAGTTGCACAGGGACGAACTGCACCGCCTGTGCGCGCGCGTACTCGACGAGTGTACGGTTGACGACGTGCGGTACGACGCGCTGAGCATACTCGGCGGGCTGTACGCGGATGTCGGCGACATGACAAAGGCGGCGGAGACCGTGAACCGACTGCCGCCGTACAACACGACGCGCGAGGAGGAGACGGAACTGCTGTACGAGCGCGGCACCGACGAGTGGTGGCCGCTCATGCATGACAACATTCGTCGGCACGTCGACATGACGACGTACCGCATCCGAAACGCCGCGCTGCACAGCGATCTGCCGCCGCGAGAGAAAATCCGCATACTCCAAAAGGCGGTCGACCTCATCAAGCTCATCTACGACGAGGGCGACTACGGTTTTCAGTTCTACAACCTCTGCGAGCTGTACATCTGGATCGCGAACCGCCACATCGAACTCGGCGAGTACGACACGGCGTTCGAGCGGCTCGATCAGGGGCTTGCATACGGCAGAGCGTACGACGAACTGCCGCTCGTGTCGCGCCACACGTCGTTTCTCGTGAACCGCTTGGAGCAGAACATGATGAACATCACCAGCGGCTCGCCACAAAACGAGATAGCGCGCGAACTCGGCTATCTCAATGGTGCGTTTTACGACGCGGTGCGTGAGATGGAGGGGTTCAAGGCTGTGGTGGCGAGGTATGAGCCGTACGCGGGGGAGAAGCGGCGGGGTTGACAGCGCAGACGCTGTGAATCACAGGAAAACGCCCCACCACAACACAACAAACCCGTGGTTTTCACCACGGGTTTGAGTGTTTTTTCAGTCAGTTGCGTGAATTACGCGCGATGACGTGCGAAACAGTCGCTGCAATAGACAGGGCGGTCGGTTTTCGGCTCAAACGGCACACGCGCTTCACGTCCGCACTCGGCGCACACGGCGACGAAGTACTCGCGGGGACCACGCGATGCTGTCTTGCGGTTGTCGCGGCAGCTCTTGCAACGCTGCGGCTCATTCTGGAAGCCGCGCTCAGCGTAGAACTCCTGCTCACCGGCGGTGAACGTGAACTCTTGGCCACAGTCTTTGCAGATTAATGTCTTGTCTTCGAACATTGGATGGGGACCTCACTTTTAGATAAATATTGCCCGAGGGCTCGGGGCTATGCCCCTATTTGCGGTTCGGCTCGCGCCGAGTATCGCCGATGGTGGAATCCGAGGTGATTCGTTGGAGCTTTCGCCTGATACGCTGCACCGCGTTGTCCACGGACTTCGTGTTCTTGCCTACACGCGTCGCAATTTCGTCATACGACAGACCGTCTAAGTAGAACCGAAGCACACGGAACTCGAATTTCGACAGCTCGGAGTCGAGCAGGTCGGAAATCTCGTGGGCGCGCTCTTTCGCTATGACAAGCACCAACGGATCGGATATCGGCGAATGATCGGGAATATCAATCGTATCTGAGTGGTCTTGTGAATCGCGGTTTTCAAGCGTGAGTAAATGATTGGGTTGCGCGGCACGGCGCACAGCGTCGATGACGCGTCGGCGGATACAGATTTCGGCATACGCGTGGAACGGCACGCCGCGCTCGGGGTCGAAACGCCGAATCGCGGACAGCAGTCCGAGCATACCCTCCTGAATCAGATCCTCACCGTCGCCGCCCGCGAGGAAATACGGACGCGCGCACCTGCGCACAAGCTGAGTGTGAGCCGCGACAAGCTCCTCTTCCGAGCTGCTCGTCCATTCGGCGACACGATTTGACTCTTGCACCTCGATATCATACAATATATTTCAGTGTTTGTCAAGCATTATTTTTTAACAATTCGACATTATCTCAAAAAACGCTACTCAACAGGCTCGTTCGGCGCGAATCGCACCGCCGTCGCGAAGTTCTGCGGGGCTTGGCTGTACAGCTTTTCGAGGTCTTTCGAGTGTCCGCGCACCGCCGTCGGCGCGAGTTCGTAAATCCGCTCGGCGAGTTCCTCCGCCGCGTTTTTGTTCTTCGCGGGCAGGTCCTGCCTGTTGCCCGTCGCGAATCTCAGCGTCATGCTGTACGACTTGCCCGACGGTATGCCGTTCGTGTAGTGCCGCGTTATCGTCTCGTACGCCCACACGAGGTCGTCGCGCCGCTCGACGCTGTACCGCGAACCGTTCATGAACACGAAGTAGGTTTTCGTCACCCTCACGCGCGGGCGTTCAAACGCAATCTCGCCCTCCAACTCGCGCGAGACGAGTTGATTCACGCGCTCGGCGTTCTCAATCCCCGTCGGGTCGAGTTTTTTGAACCACTTCGACCGCGTGTAGTCGCCGATGAGCAGAATACCGCGCACGATGTGGAACAGCATAATGAGGATTATCAAGATGCCGATAGTCGGCAGGATCATGCCGACTATGCGCGGCTCCGTCGCGTCCAGTATGAACGGCGACAGTGCGTTGCGCGCCTCACTGACGGTCACGTCCCACGACTCCGCGATCTCTTGGGCGAGTTCGCCGAGAATCCGGTTCTCGATGCCCGTCGGTTCGCGCAGTTTCCCGGAGACGGTATAGTCGAAATAATCGTCCTCCGCGTATTTCGCGCCCATGCGTACGACGACGTAAGTCTCGTCGGCGTCGAACGCGAAATAGCGGTACTTGATAACGCCGTCGTTTTTCACGACGTAGCCCGTGTCGAACAGATCGTCTGTCGTGACCGAGATATAGACCTTGTTCGCGTCGTAGCACTCCGAAATCTCGGTAGACGAGACGTAGGGGTAGGCGAACGTCGGATAGTCGAAGTACAGACTGACGAGATTCGGCGCGGCAAAGACCATGATCGCGACGACGGCAACCGCGACGAGTGCCGCCGCAATGATGTTGTTGCGCCCAATGCGGCGAGCCTGTTTTTGCGCAAAGTTAGATGTAGGCATGTGATGTCTCCTGTGTGTTTTGTGTTGGTGTTGTGTTGGTGTGTCGAAGAATCTCGCGGTAACGCACGACGTTTATGTAGGGACGGACGACCCTGTCCGTCCTGTATGGGGTTGCGCATAATCAAACAAGGACGGAAAGGGTCGTCCGTCCCTACTAACCTCTGCTCTCTATCTTTCGCACCGCGGCTCGTCCCTCGTCTGTTCCCTCATCATACAACGCCAAGAGTTTCGCGGTGTTCTGCTCGCTGCGTCCCGCCCAGATCGGCTTCTGCGGGCGGAGGATCAACGCCTTGCCGTCGCGCTCGAGCTGTTCGCACAGGGCGACCTGCTCCGCGTAAATCTCGTGCCGCCGCGCGAGTACGTCGCGCAGTTTCGGGTAGCGGTGCAGCAGGATTTTCGCAAGCCCCGCGTGACCCTCGGGTTCTTTGACGAAGCCCGCGTTGCGCGTGAGGACGACGACGTGGAACGTGTTGCCGTCCGCAATCGACTTCTCAATCGGCACGCCGCCGTACACGCCGCCGTCCACGAGCTTGTGACCGCGAAATTTCACGATTTTGCTGATCATCGGCACGGAACACGACGCGATCACGGGCGTGCAGTCGGTGCCGCGCTCGTCCGTCGTCACGTCGTCGAGCGTGAAATACACGAGTTTGCCCGTCTCCGCGTCGACGCAGCCCGCGAGGAACCGCGTCGGGCAACGCCGCGCCGCGTCGAAGTCGAGGAAGATGTGTTTTTCGGAAATCTCGTTGAATATGAACTTGTAGTTGAACACCGAGCCGTGCAGAATCAGGTTGCGCGGGCTGACGTAGCGCGGGTCGGCGACGTAGTGTTCGACGACCTGCCGCGTCCGCCCGAACTGCCCCGACAGATAGCTCAGCGCGTTCGCGGCACCCGCCGACACACCGAGAATGTACGGGAACATGATCCCCGCCTCGATGAACGCGTCCATCACGCCCGACGAGAAGAACCCGCGCGTACCGCCGCCCTCCAAAACGAGCGCGGTACCCTGCGGCAACACGGTTTTCGGCGGTGTGGACGCTATCGGCGGGTGCGTGTATTTCAACGCCGCGCCGCTCATGCGCGCACCAGTTTCAGGCGCGCGAAACGCGGCAGACCGTTCTCCGTGTGCTGTTTGAAGTCGCCCTGAATGAGCGGGAGCGCGTAGTCGATGAACGCCTGCGTAACCCCCGTGCCGTCGGGCGTGATCCACTCGCGCGGCACCTTGCTCTCGGCGTTAGCCGCGTCGGAGACGGGTTTCGCGACGTATTCCGCGCGGTACGGCGCGTTCTCTGCGCGCTGAATCGTCGCCATCTGACCCGTCGCGCCGCCGAGCGCGATTTTCACCGCGAACTCACCGACGGCGATCGCCTCGTCAACGTCCGTCTGCGACGCGCAGTGCGCCGCGCAACGCTGCAGCAGCGACAGCTCAATCGGGCGCGTCTTGACCCCGAGCCGCTGTTTCACCACGTCCGCGAGACGCGCGGCGAGACCGCCGAGTTGCGCGTGGGCGAAACCGTCCCCGCTCGAAATCGGCGCGTCGGCGACGAACGTACCGTCCGCGTACTGAATCCCCTCGGACACGCACACAAGCACTTTGCCCTTCGTATCGTACACTTTTTTGACCGACGCGGCGAACGCGTCGAGGTCGAACGCCACCTCGGGCAGGTAGATTAGGTCTGCAACACCCGCGAGTGCCGCCGCTCCCGTGAGCCACCCCGCGTGCCGCCCCATCATCTCCATGACGGTGACGGACGGCGTGTCGTACACCGCATTGTCGAGCGAGACCTCCGCGACAGCCGTCGCGATATACTTTGCGGCGGAACCGTACCCCGGCGCGTGATCGGTGCCGACGAGGTCGTTGTCAATCGTTTTCGGCACGCCGATAACGCGGCACTCGTACCCCGACGACGCGAAAAATCGGCTGATCTTGTCGCACGTGTCCATCGAGTCGTTGCCGCCGTTGTAGAAAAAGTAGCGGATATCGCGCTTTTTGAACAGCGCGAGGAGTTTTTGATAGTCCGTGTCGTCCGTCTCGGGCGGTTTGAGCTTGTAGCGGCACGAGCCGAACGCGCTCGACGGCGTACCCGCCAGCAACGCGAGTTCGGCGGGATCCTCCGCGCCGATATCGTACAGCTTGTCCGCGAGCGCGCCGACAATGCCGTTCGCGGCGGCATAGATGTGCGTGATGTCGGCGGATTCCTGCGCCGCGCGGATAACGCCGTAAGCCGAAGCGTTGATGACGGCGGTAGGACCGCCCGATTGCGCGAATAACGCCGCGCCGATGAGTGGTGTAGTTGACATGGGGGTACCTCGTTCATTGTTGTTTGTTGTTGGTATTTTATCACAATGAGCGGCAGTGCGCAAGTGTTTTGTGCGGGGGGTGTATGTGGGTTTTACCGTAGGGGCGATTATCAATCGCCCGCTCGTTTCCCCGAAACGCCCGCGGGCGATTGATAATCGCCCCTACGTCCGCGCCGCAACACATCGCGGTACTCGCAACATGTTTCGTCTCGCATCACCCGTAGGGTGCGACGACTCGGCGCACCGTTTGCCCTCCGAACGTGCGCATCGTCGGTTCCACGGCGCGCCGAGGTCGTCGCGCCCTACGCGAAACCGATACGGCAATCGTAAACCTCAACGAGACCGCACACCTAATGTCCACACACCCTATTGACAAAATATATATTCGGGTATATACTAATGCCGAGGTGATCATTATGGAGACAGCGAAAATTTTTACAAACGGGAAAAGTCAGGCGGTACGCTTGCCGAAATCGTGCCGATTCTCGTGCGACGAGGTGGGCGTGCAAAAAATCGGAGACATGGTTATCCTGTTCGACAAGTCAAAAGCACTCGAAAACTTCCTCGCGAGCGAACCGATAACCGACGACGTGTACGAGGCGATACTCGACGCGCGGCGCGAAGACGCGGCGTGGGAAGAGCGGAGAGAGACGCTGTGAGCTATATGCTCGACACGAATATATGCATATTCGTCATGAACGGCAATGCGCGGGTGCGCGAAATCTTCACGCGGGAGCAGGCGGGCGGGATTACGGTCTCGGCTGTCGTGCTTGCCGAGCTTGTGTACGGCATGGAAAACAGCGCGAGGAGGGAAAGCAACTTAGAGACTTTGCGAAAATTCCTCACAACCGTCACCATTCTGCCGTTTGGCGAAGATGCCGCCATCGCATACGGTCATATCCGCACAAAACACCGAGCGCGCGGCACCCCGATAGGTCCGCTCGACACGCTTATCGCCGCACACGCGCTCTCACTCGGCATGACGCTTGTGACGAACAACACGCGCGAGTTTACGCGGGTGGACGGCTTGGCGACAGAGGACTGGTGTGCGTAGGGGCGACTCCCGCAACATGTTTCGTTCGCGCAACGCCGTAGGGGCGGTCATCGGCCGCCCGCCCGTTTCCCCGAAACGCCCACGGGCGATTAATAATCGCCCCTACGTCCGCGCCGCAACGCATCGCGGTACCCGCAACGTGTTTCGCCCCGTAACGTCCGTAGGGTGCGACCACCGGGCGCACCGTCTGCCCTCCGAACGTGCGCATCGTCGGCTCCACGGCGCGCCGAGGTCGTCGCGCCCTACGCGAAATCGATACGGTAATCGGAAACCGCGACATGTTTTGTCCCGCAACGTCCGCACCGCCGCAAAATACCCCTTGCCGCAACGCTTGAAATATGTTATAATACACTCATGAAAATATTAGTAGTGGACGACGAGCCGAGTCTCGTCAAGGGTATCCGATACAACCTCGTCGCGGACGGGTACGAGGTCGAGACTGCGGGCGACGGGCTGACCGCCGTCGCGATGGCGAAATCCACCGATTTCGACGTGATTTTGCTCGATCTCATGATGCCGCGTCTCGGCGGTCTTGAGGCGTGCGCCCGCATACGCGAGTTCTCGCAGGTGCCGATCATCATACTCACGGCGCGCGGCGAACCGACGGACAAACTCGTCGGTTTCGAGTCGGGCGCGGACGATTACGTCACGAAACCGTTCAACATCATCGAGCTGAAAGCGCGAATCCGCGCGCTCCTGCGCCGCAGCGGTATGCGCCGCGACGGGGGCGAACCGGGTCCCGGATTCGGCGACGTGACGATCGACACGCGGCGGCGCGCCGCTGTCAAGGGCGAGACGCTCATCGACCTCACCGCGAAGGAGTACGACCTGATCGAGACGCTCGCGAAGTCGCCGGGGCGCGTGTACAGCCGCGAACAGCTCTTGGACATCATCTGGGGCGTGGACTACCTCGGAGACGTGCGCACCGTCGATGTGCATATCCGCCGATTGCGCGAAAAATTGGAGACGGACCCCGCGAATCCGCGCCTGATTCTCACAAAGTGGGGCGTGGGCTACTATCTGCGCGGTTAGATGGCGAAATTCAGGGAAAAGTTCAAATTTTTCAGCAGTCTGCGCGTGAAATTCGCGCTTTCTTGTGCTGTCATGGTGTCGGTGCTGCTCGTGCTGATTAACACGTATTTTTTGACCGCGACGCGCGACATGATCTTCTCGTCGAAGCTCGCGTTGACGCGCTCGGCGGCGCAGATCATCGAGACCGCGCTGCGCGACCGCGACACGCTGACCGCAGACTACGTGCGGCAGGTCGTGCGTCGGCTCGACGTGACGGGGCTGTCAAACCTCGCGATTCTCGACGCGGACGGCGGCGCGCTGTACGTCTCCGTCGACACCGACGCGTCGGATACGCAGGATTATTTCGCGCGCGACGATTTTACGGAAAATCTCGCCCTCGCGCTGTCGGGTTCGGACGTGTACATCACGGCGTTCCGCGACGGCGCGTTTCTGTCCGAGGCGTTCGTGCCGATAACGCGCGAGGGCGCGCCGACGGGCGTCGTATACGTGCGCGAACTCGACGCGCCGCAGGGCGTTATCCTGCGCGGCTTGCAGACCACCGCGCTGAACGTGTCGCTCGTCGTGTCCGTGCTGTCCGCCGCGCTCATCGCGATCATCACGGCGACGCTGTGGCGGCGCGTGACCGTTATCATGCGCGCGATCTCGTCCGTGCGCGCGGGCGAGTACAACTACCGCATACGCGTCACGGGCTCGGACGAGCTTGCGATGCTGCAAACCGAGTTCAACAGCCTGACCGCGCGATTGCGCGAGACGGAGGACGTGCGCCGCCGCTTCGTGTCCGACGCGTCGCACGAGTTAAAAACCCCGCTCGCGTCCATACGTCTGCTGACAGACAGTATCTTGCAGAGCGAGGATATTGACACCGAGACGGTGCGCGATTTTGTGTCCGATATCGGGCAGGAGGCGGCGCGTCTGTCGCGCACGACCGAGAAGCTCATGAGCCTTGCGCGGCTCGACGGCGACGACAATCTCCCGCGCGAACCCGTAGACCTGCGCGGTACGGTGCTCGGCGCGCTGCGCATGCTGTCCCCGCTCGCCGCGACGCGCGACGTGACGATTACGCACGAGCTTGCGGGCGGCTGCACGGTCTCCGCGAGCCGCGACGCGATGCACTCGGCGGCGTTCAACCTCATCGAGAACGCGATAAAGTATAACGTGCCGCACGGCTCCGTCGCGGTGACGCTCACGCGGGACGGCGACACCGCGCGTCTCGTCGTCGCGGACACGGGTGTCGGCGTGCCGCCCGACGAGTTGCCGCTCATCTTCGACCGCTTCTACCGCGTAGACAAGGCGCGCAGCAGCGAGGTAGGCGGCAGCGGTCTCGGTCTCGCGATAGTCCGCGACACCCTGCGGCAGTACGGCGGCGACGTGACGGCGGAGATAGCGGACGACGGCGGCATGGTATTTGTAGCGGAATTGCCGCTCGGCGATAAACACAATTAATAATGAAGAATTGAGGACGAGAGCATACCCGTCATTCAGAGCGAAGCGAAGAATCTCACGCGCAACGCACGATGTCTACGCATGGACGGACGACCCCGTCCGTCCTTGTCTGGTTATGCGCAACCCCATACAGGACGGACAGGGTCGTCCGTCCCTAAGCACAAACCCGCAACGCGAATCAAACGCAACCCCCGTCCAACCCCAGCCCCCTTTCGGAAAGGGGGTGCCGTCCGCAGACGGCGGGGGTTTGTCCCACGGCTACCGCATTTACTTTTTTCCGCGTTCCAACTCCCGTCATTGCGAGCGCACGAAGCAATCCAGACCCCCGCAATCTCGTCCTATCTCACGTTTTGCGAGGGTTTGGACGAAGCTACGGGGTTCTGGATTGCTTCGCGCGGCTCGCAATGACGAGTGGAAAAGTAAATGCGGTAGCCGTGGGGTTTGTCCCCGTCTCCGCAACCCGCGTCCAACCCCCGTAATTGTCAATTGTTAAGGGACTTGACACTAAAATCGGTCTTCCCTCAGCATTTTGAGTAAAATTTTATAAAGATTTTGCCCGCGGTGATTGAATCTGAACTCGGTTTCCTTGAGATAAAGCTCG
>JAISJJ010000076.1 GCA_031261585.1 Oscillospiraceae bacterium | reverse complement strand
TGCTTCGCGCGGCTCGCAATGACGAGGGTTGAGCTTCGGACAGAAATTTTGGCGGTGAGGTGTGTCCTGTCCCTACAACGCGTCTTTCACGTTCTGCACCACATCGTCTGGTACCGCGTACCCCGTGAAAATCTCGAACGCCGCCGCCGCTTGATATATCAGCACGGGCAAGCCGCCGATTACCGCGATATTGCGCGCCGCCGTTTCGTACAACAGCCGCGTGACGAGCGGGTTGTACACGATGTCGAACACGACCGCTCCGCGTTTCAGCGCGTCGAGCCACTCGAAATTCTCGAAAAACGCGTCCGTCTCCGCGTTGTGTGCCATGCCGATAGGTGTCGCGTTGACGACGATATCCGCGTCGCGCGCGAGCGTCGGAAACTCCGCCCACGGACGCGTCGCGGCACCCTCGACACGCGGCAACACGTCGCGGCGAGACAGTGCGGTGACGGCGGTTCCCGCGACGTTCAGCGCGTACGCGGCGGACTTTGCCGCGCCGCCCGTGCCGAGTATGACGGCGGTTTTGCCGCGCAAATCCGAGATTTTTTCGTGCAATGCGGCGATTACGCCCACGCCGTCGGTCGAGTAGCCGTGCAGTTCGCCGTTGCGCACGACGACGGTGTTCACGCTGCCGCAAGCTCGTGCCGCGCCGTCGATCTCGGCGAGGTGATGCAAAATCTCCTCTTTCAGCGGCATCGTGACGTTGAACCCCGCGTATTCGCCCGCCCGCGCACGCTGTACGAACTCGGGCAATGTATCGCGCGTGACCTCGACAGCCGAGTACGCGTAGTCCAGCCCCATACGCGCGGCGAACGCGTTGTGTATGAACGGCGATCTGCTGTGTTCGACGGGCGAACCGATTACCGCGAGTTTACGCATCATCTATCACCCCGAGCAGAATGTCAATCGCGTCGATGTAGCCCTGAAAGCCGCGCCCCGCGATCTGCGCGATACACGCGGGCGCGGTGACGGAGATTTTGCGGAACTCCTCGCGCGCGTTGATGTCCGAGATATGCACCTCGACGGCGGGAACGTCCACGGACTTCAGCGCGTCATGAATCGCGTAGGAATAGTGCGTGTACGCCCCGGGGTTGATGACGATACCGTAGTATCTGCCCTGCGCCTCTTGAATTAGGTCGATGATCGCGCCCTCGTGGTTGGACTGCCGGAATGTAATTGATATAGGTCGGTTGAATTTGTGCAGCATTATCTCGGCAATCAGCGCATTATATGTCTGTGTGCCGTATATTTCAGGTTCACGAACGCCGAGCATGTTCAAATTCGGTCCGTTTATTACAAGAATATGCCCGTTCAGAAAATTGCGCGCCGCTGATTCAACCCGTGACACCGCAATATCGAGCGTACCGTCATTGTCCACCGTCTCGTTTGCGAGATTTTCATAGCACTCGCGACGCTCGATATACAGCCGTTGCAAATCCACGAGCGATTTTGACAGCGGACGCGTGTCGCCCGTCAGATTTTCCGCGATCAGTTCAAGCGCGCGGCGCACGTAAATGACGACGGCGTATTTGCGAATCCAGCCGCCCAATTCAATCGGCGCGCCGCCGCCAACCGACAGCACGATTCCGCTTTTGTGCAACAGCCCGACTACCGCGTTCGCCTCAGCCCGTCGAAACGCGCTCTCGCCCTGCTCGTTGATGATCTCGGCGCACGTCTTGCCCTCGCGCCGCTCAATCTCCTCGTCGGAGTCGTAGAACTCGCGCCCGAGACGCTCCGCGACGAGCCGCCCTATCGTCGTCTTGCCGCACCCGGGCATGCCGATCAGGACGATGTTGCGCTCACTCGGTTTCATGCGTTTTCCTCGCTCTCGCGATAGCACCCCAACACCTCGAAATAGTCCGACTGTGCCGCCGCCTGACGCAGAGCGTCGCGCGCGTTCGCGTCGGCGATGTTGCCCGTCAGGTCGACGAAAAAGCGGTACTTGTCGCGCGACACGGGGCGCGACTCGATGCGCGTGAGGTTCAGATTCGCGAGACTGAACGCTTGAAGCGTGTCGACGAGCGCGCCCGAGCGGTGCGCCGTCGAGAACGTGACGGATATCACGTCGCTCGTGTCGTCGTAAATCGGTTGCGCCGCAATGACTATGAAGCGCGTGCGGTTCTTCGTGTCGTCCGCGATGTCGGGTTGCAGCACGTCGAGACCGTACACCTCGGCGGCGCGGCGCGACCCGATAGCCGCGTATTTCGCGTTGCCGCGCTCGGCGACGAGTTGCGCCGCGACGGCGGTGTTGCGCACGTCGGTCAAGTCCCAGCTGCGGTTTTTCAGGAACCGCTTGCACTGGCTCAGCCCCTCGGGGTGCGAAAATACCTCGCGCACGTCGGCAATCGACGCGCCACGAACACCGAGCAGGCATTGCGCGACCGAAATCCACATCTGCCCCGTGATGTAACACGCGTGGCGGCGCAGGAGGTCGTACACCTCGCCGATTGCGCCCGTGCGCGAGTTCTCAATCGGCACGACGCCGAACGCCGCGCGCCCCGTCTGCACGCTGTTGAACACGTCGTCGAAGTACTCACACGCCGTCAACTCGCGGCTCGGAAACAGTCGGCTCGCGGCGTGTTCGCTCCACGCCCCCGGTACGCCCTGATACGCGACGGCACCGTCGGGCGGCGCGGCGGACGCGGGAAAGTCAATCCCCGCAGTCAGTTCAAGGCTCTCATACTGCCGCAGTTTCGACAGCGAGATGAGCGTGCGCGTCAACGCGGCGGCCTCGGCGCGGTACTCGGCCTCGATGCCCGCGACGGCGGATTCGACGACGATCTGCTCGCGAGCGAGGTCGGTGACGGCGAGATTGCCGCTCGATTTGACGCGCGCGATATCGGTTGCGAGCTTTTGGCGTTTCTTGAACAGGTTCACGATGTCGGCGGTAACGATGTCGACCTCGCCGCGCAGGGCTTGGAGTTCTTCTTTTGGGGTCATGATGGTTGTCTCCTATAATTTTGCATTTATTGTGTGGGGGCAATTAGTAATCGCCCGTGATTTAGCGGATACGCGGCGGGCGATTGATAATCGCCCCTACAACACGCGATTCCATCGCGTTGGCAGGGGCTTGGCGCGCCCTCCCCCTGTCACTTCGTGACATCCCCCTCTGTGAGGGAGACTTTGGACGGGGATACGTCCAACCTTGCCTCCCTCTTGGAGGGAGGTGCCGTCCGCAGACGGCGGAGGGAGAACCCTCGTCCAACGTCCCCGCCCCCTTTCGGAAAGGGGGTGCCGTCCGCAGACGGCGGGGGTTTGTTCCCCGTCTTTCGTCCTAATTGTCAATTGTCAATTGAAATCGCTTCTCTTACTCTCCCCACTCTCGTCATAATGCGTCTGAACACCTGCGGTGTCACGCTTTGCGCGCCGTCGCACAGGGCGAGTTCGGGTTGGTTATGCACCTCGATGATCAACCCGTCGGCACCCGCGGCGACGGCGGCGAGCGACATGGGTTCGACGAGGTGCCAGTAACCCGTCGCGTGACTGGGGTCGATGATGACGGGCAGATGCGTTTTCTGCTGCAACACAGGCACCGCTGAGAGGTCAAGCGTGTTGCGCGTCGCCGTCTCGAACGTGCGAATACCGCGCTCGCACAGCATGATGTCCGTCGCGCCGCCCGCCATGACGTGTTCGGCGGCGAGCAGGAGTTCGTCAATCGTGCTGGACAGTCCGCGCTTCAACAGTACAGGTTTCGCAAGGCTCCCAACCTGACGCAGCAGCGTGTAGTTCTGCATGTTGCGCGCACCGATCTGGATAACGTCCACGTCCTCGGCGAAGCGGTCAAGGTGTTCCGCCGACATGATCTCGGTCACGATCGGCAACCCCGTTTTCTCGCGCGCGATTTTCAGCAGATCAAGCCCGTCAAGCCCCAGCCCCGTGAACGCGTACGGGCTTGTGCGCGGTTTGAACGCACCGCCGCGCAGAAACGACGCTCCCGCGAGTTTTACGTCGCGCGCGACGCTGAGAATCTGATCCTCGCTCTCGACGGAGCAGGGTCCCGCGATGACTACGAAATTGCCGCCGCCGACGCGCCGCCCCGCGATGTCGAGAACGCTGTCGGCGGGGTGAAAACGCCGCCCCGCGAGTTTGTACGGCTCCTTGACGCGCACGACCTTGTCCACACAGTCGTGGCGCAGGAACTCGTCCTCGTCGATACCCGCGAGGTCGCCCGCAAGACCGATCATGCGCGCACCGTCGCTCGAAATATCCTGCGGCACAAGGCTTTTCGCGATTGCGTTGCGCCGCAGAATCTCGATTTCCGCGTCCGTCGCGGAGTGTTTCAGAATGATGATCATGATGAACCTCTATTATATTATATAGTACTGCATGAGCGCGATTGCGGTTGCGCACTCGATTACGGGTACGGCGCGGGGGACGATGCAGGGGTCGTGCCGCCCTGTGAAGCTGTGCGTTACCGCTTCGCGCATCTGCAAATTCACGGTTTTTTGCGATGCGGAGATCGTCGGCGTGGGCTTTATCGCGGCGCGGAACACGACGGGTTCGCCGTTCGCGATACCGCCGTTTATGCCGCCGTTGTGGTTCGCGAGTGCGACGAGATTGCCGTTCGCGTCCAGCCCGTACCCGTCGGACACCTCGGAGCCATACCGCGCGGTGAACGCGAAACCGTCGCCGAACTCAACGCCTTTGACGGCGGGAATCGCGAACATTATTGCGGCAATCTCCGTCTCAATCGGGCGGAACATCGGTTCACCCCACCCCATGGGAACATCCGACGCGGCGCACTCGATCACGCCGCCCACGCTGTCGCCGCGCGCTTTCGCCGCGAGAATCGTCTCGCGCTGAGCGTCCGCGTCCGTCTCGCCGTGTATGCTCGCGATGCGCGCCGCAATCCCAATGCCGTGGCGCGCGCGCAAAATCTGCTTCGCGATTGACCCCGCGAACACGATCGGCGCGGTGAGCCTGCCGGAGAAATGACCGCCGCCGCGATAGTCGGCGAAGCCGCCGTATTTCGCCGCCGCCGCAAGGTCCGCGTGACCGGGGCGCGGCAATTCGGGCGTGTAGTCGCGCGAGCGCGTGTCCGCGTTGCGGCATACCGCGGTGAGCGGCGCGCCCGTCGTCAAATCGTTGAAAATGCCCGACAGCACCTCGAACTCGTCGGATTCGCGGCGCGACGTGGACGTGTCATCCCGTCCCGGTGCGCGTCGCTCTAAGTCTCGGCGCACGAGGTTGAAGTCGATGCGGAACCCCGCGGGCAGTCCGCCTATCACGCACCCGATTGCGGTACCGTGGCTCTCGCCGAACACGGTCACCTGATAATTCGTGCCGAATGTGTCGCTCACGCGCTCACCTCAAATTTCTCCCAGAAGTCGGGAAATGATTTCGCGACGCACTCCGCGTTTTCGAGTACAACGGGGTTGTCGCAACGTATCGCGGCGACGGCGCACATCATCGCGATTCGGTGGTCGTTGCGCGAATTGCAGTGACCGCCCGCGAGACGCGGTTTGCCGTGAATCACGAGCGCGTCGCCGTCGATGCACACGTCCGCGCCAAGTGCGTTCAGCTCCTCCGATACGGCGGCGAGACGGTCAGACTCCTTGTGGCGCAAGCGTCCCGCGTTGTATATGCGCGACACCCCGTCCGCGCACGCGAGCATCGCGGCGACGGGCGGCACGAGGTCGGGTATGTCCGACGCGTCCACGTCGACCGCGCGGAGCGCGCCGTCGGGGTGCGCTGCGTCACGTATAATCTCCAAAATTTTCTTGTCTCCCTGCACGGAATTATAATCCAATCCGCGCACATCGATATCGCGACCGAGTGCCTGTGCCGCGAGAAAAAATGCCGCCTGTGAGAAATCGCCCTCGATCTCAATGTCAGCCGCGCGGTACGTCTGTTCTCCCGCGACCGCGTAGTCTCCGTTCGGCAAAACCGTTGCGGTTACTCCGAATTTCGCCATCACGTCGAGCGTGATATCCACGTACGACCGCGATTCGAGCGGCGACGTGAGGTGAATCACGCTGTCGCCGCGCACGGTCGGCAGCGCGAGCAGCAGCCCCGTCACGAACTGCGACGAGATATCGCCCCGCAGCGAGAACTCGCCCGATTGCAGTCGTCCCGCGACCGTGATCGCGTCGGGTTCGCGCGTGATATCCGCGCCGTGCCGCCGCAACTCGTCCAAAAACGGCTCCATCGGGCGTTCGAGCAGCCGCCCGCGCCCCGTGAACCGCGCGGTATACCCCAACGCCGCCATGAGCGGCACGAGGAACCGCAACGTCGAGCCCGATTCGCCGCAGTCGAGCGTCTCACCGCCGCTCAGATACGCCGAAAGGCACCGCGCCGTCGCGTCGATATCGTCCGATACGTCGGGGATTTCCACGGGCATACCCGCGAGCGCACGGCAGATCAGCACGCGGTGGTACACGGATTTTGACGGCGGCACCGTGACGACGCCCGACGGGAACCGCGTGATTGTCTTAGTCACCGCAACACCTACAACGACTTGATCAGCGTCGTCAGCGACGCGGCGTCGATGTCGTACAGCAGCGGTTTGCCCAGCCCCTCGATCAGCACGAGCCGCAGCCGCCCCGCCGCCGCTTTCTTGTCCGACTGCATGTGCGGCACCAACTCCGACGGCTCGATGTCGAGCGTCGTGCGCAATTCCGCTCTCGCCATGACTTCCAGCACATCGGCGGCGACATCGGGCGGCGTGACCCCGAGTTTTACGCCCGTTTCGAGCGCGAGACGCAACCCGATTGCGACCGCGTCTCCGTGGCTGTAACGCTTGAAATCGTAGAACTTCTCGATGGCGTGTCCGAACGTGTGACCGAGGTTGAGTGCCTGTCGCGCGCCCGTGTCGAACTCGTCCACCTCGACGAGCCGCGCTTTCAGCTCACAGCAGACGTACGCCAGCTCCTCCAAATTGTTGTTTATCGGCAACAAGTCCGCGATCTCGACCGCGCCGAGCGCGTAGTACTTCGCGACCTCGCCGAGTCCCGCGCGCAACTCGCGTTTGTTCAGCGATGCGAGCAGTTTCAGGTCCGCGATAACCGCCGACGGCTGGTGGAACGCGCCCATGAGATTCTTCCCCTCGGGCAGGTCGACCGCCGTCTTGCCGCCTATCGATGAGTCGATGAGCGCGACGAGTGTCGTCGGCAGTTGGAGATACGGCACCCCGCGCATGTACGTCGCGGCGGCGAAACCCGCGATATCGCCGACGACGCCGCCGCCGAGCGCGATAATCAGCCCGCGCCGATCCAATCCCGACGACGCGAACCGCGAACAGAGCCGCGCCACCGTCGTGGGTGTCTTGCTCTCCTCCCCCGCGGGAATGATCGTCGACTCCGCCCCGACGCCCGCCGACGCAATGGACGCAACGACTTTCGGCACGTACCGCGCGGTGTTCAAGTCCGCGACGATGTGCGCCGACGTGGGGTTCAGCGCGCGGATCACGTCGGGCAGATGGCTCAACGCGCCCGACCCGATGATCACGGTGTACTCGCCGACACCTGCTCGGATTGACAGTGTTTTCATGTGGGTTGTCCTTTCGTTCGGTGATAATTTTGGACGGGGGCAAACCCCCGCCGTCTGCGGACGGCACCCCCTTTCCGAAAGGGGGCAAGGACGATGGACGTTTGGACGCGGGACGGCGGTGGGAGTTCGCGTAACCCACGTCCAACCCTGCCCCCTTTCGGAAAAGGGGGGCCGCTCGCAAGCGGCGGTGTTTGTCTCTCGTCCTTAACCGTCACTATAAAACACAAAAGCCGAAACCCGAGACGGGTTTCGGCTTTTGATACCTACCGATTACCCCGCGTCAGTTAGCTGTGACAACGCCAAACAGGCCGCTGAAATAGAAGCGACCAAAAGCGAAAAAGCTAAACGAGCGGGATGTTGACATAACATACTCCAACTGTGATTTTTGACATACTACCACACCTGCGCGCGGTTGTCAAGCAATTTTTCTACGCGGCGGCGCGGACGCTGCTTTTGATACCGCAATTACCGCTTCGCACTGTCGTAGGGGCGGGGTCAACCCGCCCTTGGTTCATATCTTGCAATGCATAGGGTTATTGTCCAAAACGCATAAGGGCGGGTGAACCCCGCCCCTACAAAGTCTCGCGTAAAATTTCTACGCGGCGTTCTCCCCGCTCGCGCCTATGGGCAGCGGGTCACCTGTTACGTAGTCGTAGGCTTCGATCAGGGATTTGCACGCCTGCTCGTACGTGTACGTACCCAGCGGCGAGAACCTGTCGCCGCCGACACCGTTCATAATGCCTACCGCGCTGACCGCGTTCACGCTGTCCTTCGCCCAACTCGCGACGGTGAAGTTGTCCTTATAGTCGGCAGGCGCGAAACCCGTCGTCTCACAGCCGAACAGCCGCAACAGATTCGCAATCAGCACCGCGGATTCCTGCCGCGTTATCTTGCCGCTCGGGTCGAAGCGGTCGTTGCCCTTGCCGTTCACGATGCCGAGCGAATACGCCTGCCTGACGTACAGATCGTACGTGTCGTCGAACGCGGCGGGCGGTTTCGCGTCGATTTCGAGGGTGATGCCCTTGACTGCCGCGATTTTCTTCGCTATGTATATCGCGTACGCGCAGAAGTCCTCGCGCGTGATGTTCGCCTGATACAGCCCGAAATCGGGCGTTTCCGCGCCGTTCAAATCGTTGAACCGCGCCACGCTCTCGGTAGCCCACGCGCTCGGTGTCTGCGGGTGAGCGGCGGGGAACAACCCCGTCTTGCCGACGATGTTCTCAATCGTGCTTTCGAGCAGGTCGAGCTTTTTCGCCAGATTTGTGCCGTTTTTGCGCGGTTCGTGCGCGCTCTTGCCGTCTATGAGCATGTCGAACGTCTCAGCGATGTCCTCCTCAATGCTCGACATGGCGTACGCACTCGCGAACGCGCTCTGCTGCTCGTCCGACAGCCCGTAATAGTTGGCACCGTAGGACACGCCGTTGTTGAAACTCTTCCACGTCGCGCGGAACGCGGCGTTCGTGTACAGGAACGTGAAATCCACGGCGTGACCGTACTCGTGCCAGAATCCCTCGTTGCCGACAAAGAGCTGAATCTTGTGCTCGGACGGGGTGTACTGCGCCAGAACACGTCCGCCGAACGTGAACAATCCTGCCGACTGCACCAGACTGATGCGTATTGTCAGCGTCTTATCCGCGCTTTGGCGCATAAACTGTTGCAGCTCCACGGGGATTTTGCGCAACAAATCCTCCAACGCCGCAACGTACTCGAACGGTATCTCCTCGACGGGGATATCCGTCCGCACGACGCGCATCATGTCGGCAAACAGCCCCTCCACAATGTCTCCGCGCACAACTATGCCGTAGCGCGCTTCGATCTTCGCGATTTTGTGCGCCGTCGTCTCGAGCGCGAGCGCGGTTTGCGCCATGCCGAGCAGACCGACGAGCAGAACCGCCGCGATAATCACGCATATCAGTCTCTGCGGTATTCTGCGGTGTGTCGCTTTTGATGGGTTCATTTTCTACCCCCCTATTTGACCGTTTTTTGGAATGCGTATTATATCGCGATGATTTGCAGCTTCTCGTCCTCCGCGTGCAGTCCGATGCGCGACACGTCGAGACCGAGCCGCGAGATGACCTCGGCGGCGATAGCGTCCTCGACCTCTTTTTGGAGCACGCGGCGCAGATTGCGCGCGCCGTACAAGTCGGAGAACGACTTCTTCGTGAGATATTCCGTCACCGTGTCGTCGTATTCGAGCGAGATATTGCGCTCAGCCATCGAGTCGCGCAGCTCGTCGAGCATGTGCGCCGCGATCGTCTTGAAATTCTCCTCGGACAGGCGGTTGAAGTACACGACCTCGTCCACGCGGTTCAAAAATTCGGGACGCAGGAAGTCTTTCAGTGCCTTTTCGCCCTTCTCCTTGTCCGCATCCACGGCGTTGATGTTGAAGCCGAGATGCCGCTCGCGGATATCGGAACCCGCGTTCGTCGTCATGATGATGACGGTGTTCTCGAAGTTCACAACGCGCCCGTGCGCGTCGGTGAGCCGTCCGTCGTCGAGGATTTGCAGCATGATGTTCATCACATCGGGGTGCGCTTTCTCGATCTCGTCGAACAGGATCACGCTGTACGGGCGGCGGCGAATCTTCTCGGTGAGCTGCCCCGCCTCGTCGTACCCGACGTAGCCCGGGGGCGAACCGATGATGCGCGACACCGTGTGTTTCTCCATGAACTCGGACATGTCAAGGCGTATCAACGCTTCGGGCGAGTCGAACAGATCCTCCGCGAGACGTTTTACGAGCTCGGTCTTGCCCACGCCCGTCGAGCCGATGAAGATGAACGACGACGGCTTGTGTTTCGGCGAGATACCGACGCGGCGGCGGCGAATCGCGCGGGTCACAAGGTCTACCGCCTCGTCCTGCCCGACGATATGCTGTTTCAGGCGGACATCCAGCTCGTTCAGACGGCGGTACTCCTCCTCCTGAATCGTCGCGGCGGGGATTTTCGTCCACAGCTCGATGACGCGCGCGAGTGAATCGACGGTCAGTGGCGGTCGCCCGTTGGATTCGAGCATGGCGAGTTCGCCCGACAGTCTGCCCTCACGGACGCGCAGTTCGGCGAGTTTCTCGTACTCCGTGCCTGAGATGAGTTTTTCGCGCTCTTTTGAGATGTCGAGCATCTCGCGGCGAATCTGGTCGCACCGCGTGATCGTCTCGCTTTTCAGATTCAGGTCGGAACATGCCTCGTCTATCAGGTCAATCGCCTTGTCGGGCAAAAATCGGTCGGTGATGTACCGCTCGGACAGCGTTACGGCTTTCGCCGCGATATCCGCGCTTATCGACACGCCGTGGTGATCCTCGTAGTAGTGCTTGATGCCGAGAATGATCTCGGTCGCCTCGGCGATACTCGGCTCCGCGACGGTGACGGGCTGGAAGCGGCGTTCGAGCGCGGCATCTTTCTCGATGTGCTTGCGGTACTCGTTGAACGTCGTCGCGCCGATGACCTGAATCTCGCCGCGCGACAGCGCGGGTTTCAGGATATTCGCGGCGTTCATGCTGCCCTCGGCATCGCCCGCGCCGACGAGATTATGCACCTCGTCGATGACGAGAATGATGTTCCCGAGACCCTTGACCTCCTCTATCAGCCCTTTCATGCGGCTCTCGAACTGCCCACGGAACTGCGTACCCGCGACGAGCGAGGTTAGGTCGAGCATGAACACCTCTTTTTCGGTGAGCTTGTACGGCACCTGCCCGTCCACAATGCGCTGTGCCAGACCCTCCGCAATCGCGGTCTTGCCGACACCGGGTTCGCCGATCAGGCACGGGTTGTTCTTCTGTCGGCGGTTCAGTATCTGAATCACGCGCTCCAACTCCGCGTCGCGCCCGATCATGCGGTCGAGTTTGCCGTCACGCGCGCGCCCCGTCAGCGATATGCAGTAGCTGTCGAGGAATCGGCGTTTGTTGTTGCCGCGATTCGGCTGTTCGCGCGTATTCGGACCGTCCCCGCGCTCGAAATTCGGCGGCCAGACGGGTTGCGGAGCCTGACTGCGCGGCGTGGTCGGCGGCGCGACGATACCCTCGGGCGGCTGCGTGAACAGGCGGTTCAGGAACGGGAACTGCGCCGAGTTGCCGTCGTCCGCTTCGGGTGCGGGTATCTCGATGTTGCCGAACGCTTTCAATATCTCATCCGCCGCGGACTCTAACTCGTCGTTGTCCATATCGGACATGCCCGCGCGCCGCAGCATCTCCTCAATATGCGGAATTCTCAAAATGCGCGCGCACCTGATGCAGTAGCCCATCGGTCCGTCCGCCGAGGCCGACACAATTGCGACCGCGCGGTGTTCGCCGCAGCGGGAGCACATAGGCAGATTAAATTCCATAGTTATAATTCTCCTTGTTATGAGATGGTGACGTATTTGCGAATGAGATTACTCGGGGTTGACCTTTTTGCCGCGCTTTATTACGCCGATGAACACGATGATGTAACTGCCGAGTGCCATGAACATCAGCGCGATTGCGATAAACACCATCACGGCGGCGTATTTGCGTATGTCGTGGAATATCATCAGCGCGAGACACACGGCGATGAACACGACGGTCGACACCTTGCCGAGTATGTTCGACGGCGGAATCTCGAAATGCTTTCGGTGTATCACAAGCCCCCCGAGACCCATCACCGCCTCCTTGGTGAACACGATGATGACCGCCCACGCGGGAATGATGCGGTCTATCGTGATGCACATGAGTGCGGAGACCATCATCAGCTTGTCGCCCAGCGGGTCAAGCACCTTGCCGAGCGCGGATATGAGATTGCACTTGCGCGCGATGAATCCGTCGAGGAAGTCGGACAGCGCGGCGACGGCGTATACGATGATCGCGTAGACCTTGATGCCGTTCTCGTCGAGCCAGTAGGCGAGTATGAAAACGGGTACGAGCAGTATGCGGAACATGCTCAGTGCGTTCGGAATGTTCAGCCGACGTTCATTTGTCATGTTTTACAACCCCAAGATGTTTGCTATCGGGTTATGCAGCACGAAATATTCGAGCAGACCCGTCTTTTCTATGGTTCCCGCCGTGAGAATACCGAGATTGCGCAGTACAAGCGCGACTATGAGCACGAGGAACACCCCTTTTAACGCCCCGAGCACACCGCCGAGTACCGAGTCCACGAGTTTCAGCCCCGGCAGCGAGAACACGAGATTCACGAGGTTCCCCACGACGACGCACGCGATGGCGAGCAGCGCGAACGCGACAGCGAACACCGCGATACGCGCGAGTGCCGAGGATATCTTCTCCGTCATCACATCGGTGACAACCGCGCCGAAATCCGCGACCTCCCGCTCCACCGTCTCCGTAATCTTCCGCGCCACGGGTTCAAATACGCCGAGCCGCCGCAGTGTCTCGTCGCTGATGATGTGCGTGCGGTCGGGGTCGTCGAACGACGGCGACGTGTAATCCCCGTCGGTTCTGCCCGGCGTCATGCCCGTCACCTCGGTGTACTTCGACTGCACCAAACCGCCGACGAACGGCGTCAGCATTTCCTGAAAGTCCGCAGAGAACGCGCCCGCCGCCGCGTTCGCGAGTACAAGACATATAACCAGCGACGCGAGACTGATCGCACCGCGTATCAGCCCGTTTTTTACGCCGCGATACGCCGCAAACCCGATCGCCGCAACCAGTACGATGTCAATGAGAATACCCATGTTCGCAACATTTCTCCAATAGCAGTTTCTGTTATAGCGGGCGATGTCTCATCGCCCCTCTCGTTTATCTGTAATTTATCGTCATCCGAACACCCTCGCGCCGCGCTCACCGAACGCTATCGCGTTGTCTCCGCCGCGCGGGAACGCGTCGAGACTGTTCGGCGCGTCGTACTCGGTGAAGCGCGTGAGTTTCGCGTTGCCGAACACGTAGAGCGTCGTATCGGTCAGCAGTGTTATCGCTCCGTTCGCCGTGCGCAAAGATACAGGTCGCTCGAACGTGATACTCGCATAGTTTACCGCTCCGTCAGACATCACCGTGACGAGGTTTGTCAAGCCGTCGTACCCCGTCTCGGCTACCGCCGCGTAGTTTGAGCCGACCGCGTAACCCGTGATCTCGCCCTCGGACGCGTACAATTCCGTGACCGCGCCGTTGACTGTAATGCGCAAAAGTTTAGTGCGTGTGCGGGCGATAATCGTGTCGCCGTCGATGAACGCGAGTTCGACTATCGTCTCGGGATACGTGACCTCGGCTATCGGGTTCTCCGAGCTTGTGCGGAACACCACGATGCGCCCGCCCGACGAGCCGAGACTGAGTGTCGCCAGATACTTGCCGTCCGACGATGCCGCCGCCGCGAACGGGAACCCCGTACCCGCGCGCCATCGGAACTTGACCTCCACGCTGTCTCCGCGCACACGGTACAGCGTCACAACGCCGCGATATCCGTCGATCTCCGCCGTCGTCACCGCGACGTACCCTCCGTCCGCGACCGAGACGGCGAGAATCTTCGACTCTGTAAGTATCCGCGCGCCGATACCGTGCCTGTCGGCGAGTACGACGTCGCTCCCTCCGACAGTGTATGCCGCCGCGAGCTTTCCGTTCGATGTGACCGCGGCTTCGGACAGCGATATCGCCTGATGCGCAACGGTTTCTCCCGACAGGTCGGTCACAGCCACACCGCTCGCCCCCGCCGATACGACGGCGAAACGCAGATCGGCGAACGCGCGGTCGTACCCCGCGATCAGCGTCATCTCACGCGCCGTTTTGCCTGTCACGCGCACGATTGCGGCGCGCATGCCCGACGCGCTGAGTTCGCCGCCGAGGATAATGACCAGCCCGACGCAAACCGCGACCAGCAACACGAACACACCACCGACGGTGCGGCGGCGGCGACACCTGCGTTTACGTCTTTCTTCACGTCGTAGTCTCGGTGCCGCGCGTGTGTCGTCCTCATTCGGCGGCAGTCCGCTTTTTGTTGCGCGAGAGTTGGTTTTCATCATGTTGCCGCCTGTATGCCATTTTATCGTACCATTATAACACCGTTTCATTGAAAAAGAAATAAAAATCTGTAAATTTTCGTGTAAATAACGTAATATGTCGGGTGCAACCTCAATTTTCGCGCTTGACGGCGCGTATTCCGTGTGGTACGATACACTCAGCAAATGCGGAGGTGCGGTATGCGAATTGCGGGTACGGTTCAGGATTCGATCGTCGATGGCGCGGGTCTGCGCTTCGTCGTGTTCACGCAGGGCTGTCCGCACGGGTGCGACGGGTGCCACAACCCCGAGACGCACGATTTCGCGGGCGGCATCGAGCGCGAGGTCGCGTCCGTCGTCGCCGAGATGCTCGCGAACCCGCTGACCGACGGTGTGACGCTGTCGGGCGGCGAGCCGTTCGCACAGGCGCGTGACTGCGCGGAGATCGCGGCGGCGGCGAAGTCGAACGGGCTGAACGTCTGGGTCTACTCGGGCTGGACATTCGAGGAGCTGCTTGAACAATCGCGCGGAGATACGGACACGCGCCGCCTGCTCGGACTCGCCGACGTGCTGGTCGACGGGCGGTTCGAGTTGCCGCTGCGCTCGCTCGATTTGAAGTTTCGGGGCAGCCGCAACCAGCGGATTCTCGATGTACCCGCGAGTTTGGCGGCAAATGTTGCGGTTATCCGTGAAAAATAGTGGTAAATCGACGAATAAAACTGTTGACATTTGTTACCAAGTGCGGTAGAATAACGGTACAGCTTATCCAATGCGTAAGCTCATCTTTATCCCACAACCCTTTCTATGTGCGCCGCAAGGCGCACTCTTTTTTTGTGGTTGGGCAGTACATGGACGTTTTGCGTGTAGGGGCGCGGTTTGTTTCACCGTGTCATTCTGAGCGAAGCGA